>JAYTOS010000017.1:0-4727 GCA_043747705.1 Bacteroidota bacterium | reverse complement strand
CAAGGCAAAACACATTACCGGCCAGACTGTGATTGTTGATGGAGGATGGACTTCGGTAAGTCCATCACCATTCTAACCAATCAATAATTTTGTTCCGGTCGGATCCTGTAATTCTTTTCTGTGCATCTGTAACCATTTTTCTTGCCGATAACTGTGGTGATTACAATTACATCAACGAAATTTGAGGGTATGCATTTATTAACCGTATTGGGGATTTATAAAAAGGGAGAACAGGATTTTGTACTGCAGGAAATCAATTTTACCCAACAGGCATTTCAGAAGATTGCCATCGCCGGTGAAACAGGTTCGGGTAAAAGCACTTTACTGAAAATTATTGCTGGATTGATTCAGCCTGATGCGGGTAAGGTTCTCTTCGAAAAAAAAAGGGTAAGGGGTCCGCAAGAAGAGCTGGTACCAGGCCATCCCCACATCGCCTACTTATCACAACATTTTGAATTGCGAACCAATTACCGGGTAGAAGAAGTATTGGAATATGCCAATAAACTAACCGTAGCAGAAGCGCATACTTTATATGCTATATGCAGAATTGATCATTTATTAAAACGGAGGACCGATCAGTTATCAGGTGGTGAGAAACAAAGGATTGCACTGGCAAGGTTACTTACCACATCACCACGCCTTTTATTGCTGGATGAACCTTTCTCTAACCTGGATAGGAGTCATAAAAATATTTTGAAATCAGTTATTGATGACCTTGGAGAAAAACTTGGTATCAGCTGTATACTTGTTTCGCACGATCCGCTGGATATTCTTTCATGGGCAGATGAAATCATCATACTGAAAGATGGCGGAATGCTTCAAAGAGGAACACCTATAGAAATTTACAGGCAACCTGTAAATGAATACACGGCTGCTTTATTTGGCAATTATAATTTGATAGATGCTTCCGATCTAAGATCAGCCGGAGGCTTTGACGGATTGGAAATAAAAAATGAAAGGTTACTTATACGCCCGGAACAGTTTTTTATAACGAAAGAAAAAACATCAGGCATAATGGGCAGGGTAAGTCATGTGTCTTTCATGGGCGCTTTTTATGAATTAACCATCATACTTACTGCTAATAAACATATTATGGCAAGAACCCTTTTATCAAATTTTGTAGAAGGTGAAACTGTTTACCTTACCCTATCTGCTGAAAATATTTGGCATATATAAATACTTTCTTACGACCTCTTACATATTTGAATGAAAGGTAATATCCTATCCTTTCATCTATTCTTAACCTATCACCAGCTTTTTTAGTTTTTTATTGTTTATTGATAGAAAATTTAGAAACGTATAACCTTATTTTTAAATGCCTGAGAACAAGATTATCGTATAAGACCTGCATACCTGTTTAACTTGAAAATCATCCGAAGCAAAACAAGTATTTGGTAGCTATTATTGATTATTTTAGCAGTACCCCAAACTAATTTACCCAGCTTAAACTTCCTCATGATGAAAATAAAATGTATCCTTCCTTTTCTTTTTGCAATATCTGTAGCCGGAGCAAATGCCCAACAAACACAGAAGCCTCCTTTGCATGGAAAGAACTGGATGGCAGTTACCGGTAAACCCCTGGCGGCTACCGCTGGTGCGATGGTATTTCAAAAAGGTGGCAACGCGGTAGACGCTGCCTGTGCCATGCTGGCTGCTACCTGTACCATGTGGGATGTTTTGAGTTGGGGTGGCGAAACGCAGGCACTGATTTATAATCCCCATACAAAAAAAGTAATTGCCATTAACGCCTTAGGTGTTGCACCCACAGGGGCAACCGTTGATTTTTTTAAGCGTAAGGGATATAATTTTCCGCCTGAATACGGCCCCTTGGCAGCAACAACACCCGGTACCGTGGGCGGACTATGTTATATGTTGTCGCAATTTGGTACTATGAGTTTGCAGGATGTACTTGCACCTGCCATGCAACTGGCAGCCGGTTACCCGGTAGAGGCACAGACTGCCAATAGTATGGAAAAGGGGAAGCAAATGCTCAAACAATGGCCTTATTCTGCCGCAGTTTTTTTTCCACATGCAGGCGAAAAGAGAGAGGCACCCGAGGCCGGCGAAATTTTCATTCAAAAAGACCTGCTTGCAACGCTTACCAAACTCGTGGAAGCGGAACAAAATGCAGTAAAAGCCAAAAAGGGCCGTAAAGAAGCTATCATGGCTGCTTTTGACCGTTTTTACAAAGGCGATATCGCTGCGGAATTTGTACGCGGCAGTAAAGAGCAGGGTGGATTAATTACGATGGAAGACCTTGCCAAATGGAAGCCTATTATAGAAGAACCATTGCATACAAATTACAAAGGGATTGAAGTATATAAATTACAGCAATGGACACAGGGGCCCATGCTTTTACAATCGCTGAATATACTCGAGAATTTCGATCTGAAAGCAATGGGTTATAACAGCACCAAATACATTCATACTTTATATCAAACCATGAATCTCAGTTTTGCAGATCGTGACTTTTATTATGGCGACCCTTATTTTCCACCCGAAGAACCGATGAAAGGTTTATTAAGTAAAGCCTACTCAAAAGAAAGGGCGAAACAAATTAATTTTGATAGAAACAATGCCAACGCAGGTCCTGGCGATCCCTACCCTTTTGAAGGAAAAATAAATCCTTATTCAGATATTCTGAAGAAAAGAGGATTTTCACCTGATACAGCCAACAGACCTGGTGGTAATGTAATACCCAAGCACGATGAAAATACCCTGAATGTAATTGGTAAAAAAAATAACCCGGTCATTGCTGATGAAGAATATATGGATCGTTTATGGCGCGGCACTACTTCTGTAGAAGCAGCCGATACTTCTGGCTGGGTGGTTTCAATAACACCCAGCGGCGGGTGGTTACCTGCCTGCATCGCCGGTCATACGGGCGTGGGTATGAGCCAACGTATGCAAAGCTTTGTGTTAGATGCATCTATTGATCCGTTTAATGTAGTAGAGCCGGGTAAAAGGCCGCGTGTGACCTTAACACCCACCCTGGCATTGAAAGATGGTAAACCCTTTTTATGTTTTGGTGTTCAGGGTGGTGATACGCAGGACCAGAATTTATTACAATTCTTTTTAAACATGGTAGAGTTTAATATGACGGTTCAGCAAGCTACAGAAGCACCCAACTTTAATACCAATCAATTATGGTTATCACTGGGTGGTACTAAAACAGAAGACAGAAAACCGAGGCCCGGTAATATTTTACTTCCCAATACAATATCAGAAGACATCCGTAATGACTTGAAGAAAATGGGTTATAAATTAACATTCGGCGACAGAACAAGCGGCCCGATAAACGCCATTTATCTGGACTGGAAACATAATAGCTTATGGGGTGGAAGCAGCAACAATGGGGAAGATTATGGAATTGGGTGGTAAATACTATCTGAAAAGTCCTTACCCATTATCAGTTATTATTTGTTTTATGAACTTGTATGAATCATGCGAATCAAGGGTTGAAACTAACCCCAGCTTTTAAGCTGGGGGGCAACTCAATACAGTCAAACAGGCTTTAGCCATGACTGGTTTGCCATTAATTTCAGACCCAATCATGGCTGAAGCCCAAAATCATTTGGGTTATGCTGATCCCCAGCTTAAAAGCTGGGGTTAATACATATCCGATAACCATAAAGAAAAAATATTATTATTCTTTAACCCTTGATTCGCATGAATTACATACTTGTAATTGCTAATTGACGTACAGACAGCAGCTTGGCGGCCGCAGAAAAGAAAATTGTATATCTTCAATTAAACCTTAATCATCCATTGATATGACATTTGAAGAATTAGTTAAGAACCACTCGGCTGAAATGATTGAAAAATTAGTGGCCTGGGTGATCAGTAAAGACCCTGTTGAAATACGGTTTGATTTTCTGAATGAGGATCAATGGGCTATTATTTCCATGCATGTTTATGAGGAAGATAAAGAGATTTCTTTGCGGTTGCACCTGAATGATTATTACGATCTTTATTTCGGTTACTATGATGACGATGATGAATTTTTTGAGATCATCCAGCCATTAAAAGAGGAAGAAAAAAAGATCCTGCCTGATGGCCTGAAAAAATTAATGAAGAGTGTCTTGGACAAAGAAGAAGGTATACGCATACCGGGAAATTTCTTATCCAAATAAATATAACAGAATGAAAGTTGGCCTTTTCTTGTGTATTTTATTAGCCTTCTTATTTTCTGCAACTGCGCAAACAACAGTACCACCGTTTATTCGATTATTTATAGGCACTTACACCAATACGGGTAAGAGCGAGGGTATTTACAGTTATGCATTCAATGCAAATACCGGAGATGCTACCCTGCTTTCGAAAACAGTTACCGAAAGCCCTTCTTATCTTACCATTAGTCTAAACCAGCAATTTTTGTATGCTGTAAACCAACTGGGTGATAAAAAAGGAGGTGTATCCGCTTTTGCATTGGAAGCTGGTTCCGGCACTTTAACGTTTCTAAACCGTATGCGGTTTGGAAGTAATGGCCCTTGTTATATTTCCACAGACCATATAGGCCGTTTTGTATTTACTGCTAATTATAATGATGGCTACCTGAAAGTATTACCTATACAAAAAGATGGATCACTTGGCGCAAAAAGCCAGTTGATACAGCATTATGGGAAAAGTATTTATCCGGGCAGGCAGGATAGTCCGCATGTTCATTCCACTGTTTTATCACCAGACGATAACTACTTATTGGTTCAGGATCTGGGGACGGATTTTGT
>JAYTOS010000016.1:0-2021 GCA_043747705.1 Bacteroidota bacterium | reverse complement strand
TTACGGGTGCTGCTAACCAACTGTACGTTTTGTAAAAAATTATCGGCAATATATTTTGCCCTTAACGGATCGCCGGGCATTAAAACAATCTTCGCAATTTCACCGGGTTTGGCACTGATATGTACACTCATATTTATTTTATTTGCGGCGAAGATATTTTATTTTAAAGATATTAACGACTTTTGTGACCCATTCAAATTATTACTTAAATAACGATTGCATCATACAACTAAATTCAACATGACAACAATTAATAAATACGATCCCATAAAATATAAAACACCAACAGGTAATCAATTAACCTGTAAAGGATGGATACAAGAGGCCGCCTTAAGAATGCTGTTAAATAATCTGGATCCGGAAGTTGCAGAACGCCCCGATGATTTAATTGTGTATGGTGGCAGAGGAAAAGCTGCAAGAAATTTTGAAGCTCTTGATAATATTATTGCATCCTTAAAAGTGTTGGAAAACGATGAGAGTTTGTTGATACAAAGTGGTAAGCCGGTGGGTATTTTAAAAACTCATAAAGATGCTCCAAGAGTTTTAATCAGTAACAGCCAGTTGGTTCCTAATTGGGCTAACTGGAAACATTTTGATGAGTTGGAAAAAAAAGGTTTGATGATGTATGGGCAAATGACCGCCGGAAGCTGGATCTACATCGGCAGCCAGGGAATTGTTCAGGGAACTTATGAAACCTATGCTGCTGTTGCCGATAAAGATTTTGCAGGAACCTTAAAAGGCACTTTAAATGTTACAGCCGGATTGGGTGGTATGGGTGGTGCTCAACCTTTGGCCATCACCATGAATTTTGGTGTTGCCTTGGTTGCAGAAGTAGAGGAGTGGCGCATTGACAAAAGAATTGAAACAAAATATCTCGACGAAAAATATATTGATATTGACGAAGCCATTGATGCCGCTTTGAAATATAAAAAAGAGGGTATTGGTAAAAGTATCGGCGTTTTATGCAACGCTGTTCATCTTTTAGAAAGATTGATTGAACGAAATATAATTCCCGATACTTTAACCGATCAAACATCGGCACACGATCCATTGATTGGATATGTACCGCATACTTTAAATAATACACAGGCAAATGATTTAAGAGAATCGAACCCTGATGAATACATTAAACTGAGTTACGAAAGTATGTACCTGCATGTGCAATTGATGTTGCAATTGATGGATAAAGGCGCCATCACTTTTGATTATGGAAATAATATCAGGGCAAGAGCACAGGAATATGAATTAAGAATTAAGAGTGAAGAATTAATAATTAAGAATGAAACGCTCAACTCTCAATTCTCAATTCTCAATTCTCAATTAAATCGTTGTTTTGATTTTCCAGGTTTTGTTCCGGCATATATCCGCCCGCTTTTTTGCGAAGGTAAAGGACCATTTCGTTGGGCAGCACTCAGTGGCGATCCGGCAGATATTGCGGTTACAGATGCTTTGATGGTGGAATTGTTTCCAGAAAATAAAGGCATGCTTCGTTGGATGAAAATGGCTCAGGAAAGAATTGCGTTTCAGGGTTTGCCTGCTAGGATTTGTTGGATAGGCCAAGGTGATAGAGAAAAGGCAGGGCTTGCATTTAATGAATTGGTACGTACTGGAAAAGTGAAAGCACCCATTGTAATTGGAAGAGATCATTTGGATACCGGCTCAGTGGCTAGTCCCAACCGGGAAACCGAAGCCATGCTCGATGGCAGTGATGCGGTTGCAGATTGGCCTATTTTAAATGCATTGGTTAATACTGCAGGTGGCGCAAGTTGGGTAAGTCTGCATCATGGCGGTGGTGTGGGTATGGGCTACAGCATTCATGCAGGGATGGTGATAGTTGCCGATGGTACGGAAGATGCGGCCATTAGATTAAGCCGTGTACTGCGTAATGATCCTGGAATGGGAGTAATACGACATGCGGATGCCGGTTATGAAATTGCAAAAAAAACAGCCGATGAATTTGGATTGAATTTAGCAACAAGGTTGAAGTAATGCTTGTCATTCCAAGTAATGCTTGTCATTCC
>JAYTOS010000015.1:0-29349 GCA_043747705.1 Bacteroidota bacterium | reverse complement strand
TTTTTTGGTATCGGTTTCCTTACGGCCAAAATTATAACCGGTATTAAAACCAATGCTCAGGTTTTTCCATTTCTTACCAATACCTACAAATGCCTGGTTCAAACCGCCACTACCTTCGTATGAAGTGTGTAAGCTGTCTCCCGCTATCCTTGACAGATTTGAAACTGAATAATTAATGCGGCTTAAAGGCTTCAGGCCGAAAGCCAATCCCAATCCTTTTGACCGCTTAAGAGGCATTCCGATACTCAGGTAGGAAGGGATAAAATTGGCAGAAGCAAATTTGCCTGATGGGTTATTGCTGTTAAGAGTCCTTGTATCAATGGTTAAACCCAGATCAAAGGAAACCATGTAAAGAGAACTGTAGGTTGCGGGGTTGGCAAAATTGATAGATTGCCCAACATTATTGTTTAAACCATCTGAATAAGCTGCGCCAAGGCCGCCCATTGATCGGCTGATAATATGATGACTGCTGTAAAATTCACCTAATCCATACCTGGAAAATGGAGAATTTTCCTGGGCCCGGGAGCTTAGCGCAAAAAACACAAGAATGAAAGCCAGGAAAACCCGGGAATTAGTTATACTCACTGATCGCATACAAGCCTTTATAAATTAGGTTAGGGTCGGCAAATATCTTGTTTTTTAGGTGCGGTACAAAAAAACCCATATCCCCCCCGGTTAAGAGCACGTTAAAGTTGTTGTATTTCAACGAATAAGCTTCAATTATTCCGTCAATTTCCTTACTCATTCCCAGTATTACACCGCTTAAAAGGTTGGTTTTCGTGTCAAAACCCACCAAAGGGAAGTTATGTTCGGCCCTAATTAAGGGCAATAAAGCGGTTTGTTCATGCATGGCCCTGAAGCGCATTGTCATGCCCGGCGAGATGCTTCCCCCTAAAAACTCATGCAAACGATTGATGAAATTATACGTAATGCAGGTTCCCAGCCCAATGGCCAGGTTATGCTGGTTAGGAAAAAGATCTACCGCCGCTGCCACCAATGCCAGCCTGTCTGCCCCTATCGTTTCTGGTTTGCCTACCGGGGTGGTTAGTGGTAGTTTACTGGCGTGGCCCAGTTTATGAAAGCTTGTATGCCTGGCCAATAATACCTCCATTTCGGGTGGATGATTGATAACGGAGGATAAAATAGACTTATCGGGCTTATATTGGTCAATCAATTCCTGGATGGTGGCATTCCCTGCATTTTCCAAAACGCGTTCTTCTATAAATTCCCGATTTTCAAAAACAGCACATTTTAACCGGGTATTACCAAAATCGAAACAGAGTGTTCTTTGCATAATGTGCGGTTAAAAATCAAAATTAAAACCTTTCAGTTCTTTAAAATGCCCGTTTAGCTGGATCTTCTCTTTCAAGGTTTCCATGCCATTTACTACTGGTAATACTTTGGTAAGGTGGCGTTTCAGGTATTCCAGGCGCTGCCATTCGTGTGTGAGGCCTAATAATTCGTATTCTTCTTCTACAGACAGGCCGGCATGATGTGCTACATCATAACTGCTTAGCTCTTCATCTTTTTTGTGAAAGTCTTTCGTCACATTCAATAACCGGTGTAAGTCGCGGATACCGGTGAGTACTTCACGCATGAGCAGGCTATTACCCTGGTCAACCGTATCCGGGTAATTGACAATGGCTCCGCTGAATAATTTATCGGGAATGGATTTTACCACCTCCAATATCCTGAATACCTGTAAGCCCTGTGTGCGCACATCCATTTTACCATCGGCATATATTTCTACAATCTCGCTGATTTGAACCAGTGTACCCATTTCAGCTATCGCATTATTTAATACAGTTGGAATACCAAAGGGCTTTGCTTCAGCAAAACATTCGCTGACCAACTGCCTGTAACGGGGTTCGAAAATATGCAGGTTTACCTGTTCGCCTGGATATACGACAATGCCTAAAGGAAATATCGGTACAAAATTCGTCATTCAGCAAAATTAGGATTTAGACAAATGTTGAACTGATTTTATACTTCAACATTCCCTGTTCAATATTCAAAATTAAATGTTTCCTCCCCTGTTTAATTCGCGAAGGCGGACATATTTTAACCACGTGTACCATGCGTTCATTTTGGCTACGGTAAATCCGGCATCGCCGTCTAAAAATCCTAAACGAAAAAAATAATTTTTAATGAAGGAGAAGGTGGCGGCAGCGTGGCATTTTACCCATCCCGCTTTTTTTCCCTGCCGGTGATATTTTAAAGCATTCAGCATGGCATAATTAACTGTTTTCACCGAAAAATCATGTATGTCTTTTGATGTGTAATGATGAATATATCCTTTAAGAGTAATCACTTTAACAGCGTCTGGTAACTGAAGTGCTTCATGCACGGATGCCTCGTTCCAGCCCGCCTGTTTGCGATGATACAAACGTATATGCGCATCGTTGGCCCATTCGCCATAGCGTATCATCTTATCACCAAAAAAAACCCGGAAAAGAATATTGTACACGATGGTTTCATCAGTAAACGTTAGCGTTTGCAATTGTTTAGCGAGCGTGTCATCAACAATTTCATCGGCATCAATGGATAATATCCAATCGTATTTAGCCATGGCCACACCTTTGTTCTTATTAGGACCGTAGCCCTCCCAGCCGGTTTCCAATAACCGTGCACCGGTTGACGTAACCAGTTGCCGGGTGCCATCGGTGCTGCCGCTGTCAACCACTACCACATCATCCGTAAATTGAAAAGCCGCTGCAATCGTTTTGCCAATAATATGCGCTTCGTTTCTGCAAATGATAACGGTGGATATCTGGCTTCTGCTCATGGTGTTTTTACCGTTTGTTGAAAGTTCTGTTGCCCAAAGAAAGCAATAAAAGCCAGGATTACTACACCATATTGTCCTTCCAGCGAATCATCTGTAACAAAAGGGATGAACGCGACTACCGATAAAATGACGGAAAAAATATTTTTCGCCGTAACGGCATATAATAATAAAAGCATGCCCGCCGTAAAAATGAGTAAACCCGGCCAGCCGCTGCCTGCGCCGTACACCAGCCATTCATCGGCAGGTAAAAAACGTTCGTAGTGATAACTGCCCGGGTGTTCTTTTGCGTGCCATTGATCAATAGCTGTTCGGATATCGCCAAACCCTACACCTGTTATAGGGTGTTGTTGGGTAATTTGATAACCGGCTTTAAGCGATAACCACCTGGCCCCATCTGTATAACCGGGAATAAAATCGCCCTTTGAATAATTGCTGAAATCATACACGATATATTGAATCCGGTTATGCAGAGTGGGCATGGTATGATAGGCAAGTGTAATAAACCCAATAATGGTAACTATACAACCTATACCCAGTTTCCACTTTTTTTTGATGATGAGGTGAAGGGTGTACAAAAAAATGGCTGTATACAAACAAAGCAAACCTGTTCTCGAAGCCAGTAAGTGCAGGTACACCACCAGGAACAGCGTTAACAGTGATAAGAGAATTTTTATTTTTTTATCTGTTTGTTCCAATACACATCTTACGCCCAAAATAATCGCGATCACCACCATCCAGCTAAAGCGTATATAATCATTGTCTGCCAAGGTGGGTAAAACTTTCGCTTTCAGGTAAGCGGCCTGTATGTTTTCGATATTGTTTACATATTGCCATAAACTCCAGCAGGAGCCGAGTGTGATGGCAATGATATACAAACAGGCTAACTGCATCCATTTATGCCTGATTAGGGTGGTAACCGATAAACCTAAAAACAGGGTGAGGAGGGGAATTTTCACAGAAACGCTGTTCCACCATTCAGTTGTATCATCACTCCAGAACCCAGAAATAATTACGGGTAACAGGATCAGTCCAATGCCTGCTAATACCTGCTTTTTCAGGGGCTGGTACTTATAAAGGGAGAAAAAAGGTATAATCATCATAACCGATGCGAAAGAGAGTAAGGCACGACTGATTAATAATCCTATGATGAGCAATAGGATAGATGCAGATATCCATTGTTCCTGCCATTTATTTTTCAACACTCTTTGCATCATGCGTCTAAATTCGTTCATCCAGTTTACTTTAGCAATCATGTGGCAGGAATTATTAAAAGATATTCAGCAGGGAAATGTAAAATCATTAGCCCGCAGCATTTCCCTGGTAGAAAATGAAGTGGAGGGATATGAGTTGTTTCTGCAAAGCCTGCCACCCTCTTCCACAAAAATTATAGGTATTACCGGCCCGCCCGGTGCAGGTAAAAGTACGTTGGTAGATGCATTGATAGGTGAGATGGTGGCCCAACATAAAAAAGTAGGGGTCTTATGTGTGGATCCTTCTTCGCCGTTTAATCTCGGTGCATTACTGGGCGACAGGATACGGATGAGTGAATGGTATAACCACCCCGATGTATTTATCCGTTCTCTGGCAACCCGAGGAAGCCTCGGCGGCCTGCACCCTAAAATTATTGAGATAGCAGATGTGATGAAAGCTGCAGGGTTTGATCATATTATTATTGAAACCGTTGGCGTAGGACAAAGCGAAATAGAGATTGCGGGACTGGCTGATACCACCGTTGTGGTTGTTGTACCTGAAGCCGGCGATGAAGTACAGACCATGAAAGCGGGATTAATGGAGATAGCTGATGTATTTGTTGTTAATAAAGCCGACAGGCCCGGCGCAGATGCTTTTGTAAAAAATTTGCGCATGATGCTGGCACCTGCTTTTCACAGGTCTACGGCAGTGATAGCGATTGTAAAAACAGTGGCATCGCAAAAAGGAGGTATAAAAGAATTATTTGAAAAGATACTCACCCACCAGCAATTGGTGCAGACTACTGACAGGAAATACTGGCTATTAACTGAGAAAGCATACCATCTTATTCAACAACACAGGATGGCTGATATTGATAAGACGGAACTTAAAAAGCAGGTGCAGGAAATGGGGGATATTAACTTATATCAGTTTATCAGGAGGTATAAATAGCAATTGTTTTTGGTCGCCAGACTATAGCTGTTCGGGAGATTGCAATTTCACGCAAAGGCGCGTAAGAAGCAAAGTCGCAAAGATATGCCTGGCGTCTTATTTTCTTTTTTTGCGTCTTTGCGTGAATATCTTCCGAACAGCTATAGTTTGGCGACTAACAACGGCACCACAACCCTAATATCTGAGCCGAAAAATTGAGCTATTTCTTTTCAAGTTCTTTTTCATTCTTCCACCATTTCCACCCGATATAACCCATAATGGCAAAAGGTGCCGCAGCCAGGTACAAAATGGCTGAATTTAAAGCCGAAGCAGGGCCATCGCCCAATTGTGAAGCGGTTTTTGTGCAGATAGAACATTGCGCCTGTGCAAGCTGAACGCTGAAGGCACAGAGCATAATACAAAATAAATAAATAAATCTCTTCCTCATCTGGTACTGATTTCGATACAAAGATATGACTGTAAATAATGGCAATAATCATTAACTTTCTTGCTCAAAATGATTCATTGTGGAACCACGTAGAAAATTTTTACAACAGGTAGGATTAATAGCCGGGGCTTTCTCGGCCAACAGCCTGTTTAACCAGTTGCATGCGGCTTCCTGGGAGGCAGCTTCCCAAAAAATAAGCGCACTTTCGCCTCAGGCTGCCGCGGCTGATGAGGACTATTGGAGCGTAATTCAGCAATCATACACGGTTAATTCGAACCTGATCATCCTCAATAATGGCGGGGTAAGTCCTTCGCCAAGAATTGTACAGGAAGCCGTGGAACGGTATAATAAACTGTCGAATGAAGGGCCTTCTTATTATATGTGGCGCATCCTTGACCAGGGCAGGGAGCCCCTGCGCCAGAAACTGGCGGTACTGGCCGGCTGCTCACCTGAAGAAATTGCCATCAACCGGAATGCGACGGAAGCACTGAATACGGTTATTTATGGTTTGGACCTGAAAGCTGGTGATGAAGTTATAGGTACCAAACAGGATTACCCGAATATGATACAGGCATGGCGGCAAAGGGCACTCAGGGAAGGGATTGTTTACACGCAAATAAGTTTTGATTTTCCTATTGAGAATGATGAGGAGATCGTAGCTGCTTTTGAAAAAGCGATCACGCCCAAAACAAAGATCCTGCACCTTACCCATATCATTAACTGGATAGGGCAGATACTTCCTGTTAAAAAAATTGCACAGATGGCCCACCGCATGGGATTGGAAGTGATTGTGGATGGTGCCCACTCATTTGGTTTATTAGATTTTAAGATACCTGACCTGGAATGTGATTATTTCGGAACGAGTTTACATAAATTTTTGAGCGCACCTATTGGGAGTGGTATGTTATGGATAAGGAAGGACAAGATTGAAAAAATATGGCCGTTAACCTGTAACGATAAACCAAGAAGTGCGGATATCAAAAAGTTTGAAACCCTTGGTACGAGAAGCTTCCCTATTGAACAGGGCATTGGTGAGGCAGTGAATTTTCAGAATGCGATCGGCAGTAAACGAAAAGAAGAGCGGATACGGTACCTGAAAAATTATTGGGCAGGTAAAGTAAAAGACATTCCCAAAGTAAAAATACATACCTCTTTCAAGCCTGAGTATTCCTGCGCCATTTGCGGGGTAACGGTTGATGGAATGACACCGGGTGAATTAGATAATGCTTTATTCACTACCTATAAGATTCATACGGTTGGTATTGTTTGGGAAAATATTTCCTGCGTAAGGATCACGCCACATGTGTATACAAAACTACAGGACCTCGACAAATTGGTACTGGCTATTGAGGAGATTGCGGGGAGGAAGAAGGGGTAAAGTGAATTTTGGAAAGAGAACCGCCGAAGCGGGAGGAAATTTCGGATTTGAAAAATCCAAATCTAAAATTTCCAAATCCCAAAATTGTTTTATGAAGCTTTTACTACCGGCTTCTTTGTTTTTGTTGCTTTTGCAGGCCTGCTTTTACCAAACGAACCTTGAAATCTTTTGCCTTTTGCGGTTTTTTTATCACCTCTGCCCATGGTTGATTTTTTAAGAATGAATAATGTATGAGCTGCAAAAATAGAAAAACCCCCGCATACTGCGGGGGTTCAATTCGATTTAGTCTAAAATTAGAGCTTAGAGCTTAATTCTTTACCTGCCTTAAACTTGGCAACTTTCTTTGCTTTAATCTTGATAGCAGCCCCTGTTTGTGGGTTGCGGCCAGTACGTGCAGCACGTTTTGATACTGAGAAAGTACCAAAACCAACTAAAGTTACTTTATCACCTTTTTTTAAAGTTTTGGTAACGGCACCTACAAAAGAATCGAGGGCAGCATTTGCTTGGGTTTTAGTTACGCCGGCATCTTCAGCGATTTGAGCAATTAATTCAGCTTTGTTCATAGAAGTGTTTTTAAGTGTTTTGTTAACTGCAACAAATTTATTCGCTTTTCCCTATCAACAAAATATTTTTATTAATTTTTGTTTTCTTTTAATTCCTGCAAAACAGCTATGTATAAAGGATTTCAGCGGATTCTGAATTAACATATAACTGTTTTTATATCCGTTTTGTTTCCCTGTAATGCAGTATGGGTAAGGCTTTTAGGTAAAAATGGCTGTAATTCAATGCCCAAGCGGGTTTCAAAAGAATATAACAAAGTTTGATGATTGACAAAATGAATTCGGTAAAGTATCCACACTCAATTCACAAGTTCCATCAATGAGCGAAAACTGATGAAATCAGCTCCCCAATTATCCAGTACATCTTTTCGCATGGCTGGCGCATGGTTTTCAAGGTAATTATTATAGTTAGCCTTACTCTCTGCAAAGAACTGTACAGCGTAAGTAGGCCCCTCGCTGTCATCTATCTCTAATATCCGCACAAAACGATGGTCTGTAAAACAATGGGTGTTCATTACATCAGGAATATGTATCTCCTTCATCCATTTTACCCAGGCCTCATGAATCGCAGGGGTTATTTTAGTGGTTACATTATAAATGAACATGGGATTGCGTTTGGTGTTTGGAAGTTTCACTTCAGACTCTTAACTGCTGACTACATAGTTTTCAGGTTTATAAAGTCAGTTCTGCATAAATCGGACAATGGTCACTATGTTTTACATCCGGATAAATTTTAGCAGTTGTTACTTTTGCTTTGAGGTTTTCGGTGGTACAGATATAATCTATCCGCCATCCTTTATTTTGTAAACGTACTGTAGGAAAACGTTGGCTCCACCAGGAATAGGCACCGGTTGCCGCGGGGTTTAACTGCCGGAAGGTATCTATCCATCCATTGGCTAAAAACGTATCCATCCATTTTCTTTCTTCCGGCAAAAAACCGGAGGAGTTCTTATTTCCCTTGGGATCGTGTATATCTATTTCTTTATGGGCAATATTATAATCACCCACTACAATCAGCTCTGGGCGGGTTTTTCTCAGGTCCTGCACATAGTCAAAGAACTCAGCCAGCCATTTGTATTTATAGGTTTGTCTTTCATCACCACTGGTGCCTGAAGGAAAATAAGCATTGATCAAAGTAATTTTTCCGAAATCGGCACGGATCACCCGCCCTTCAAAATCGCTTTGTTCCAGTTTGTGTCCATACTCAATATTATCCGGTTTTATTTTGGTAAAGATGGCAACGCCGCTGTATCCTTTTTTTTGTGCAGAGAACCAGTAGGTCTGGTAACCCAGGTCCTCGATTTTTTTAAAATCCACATTGTCTTTCATTGCCTTGGTCTCCTGCAGGCAAATAATATCTGCCGGATCGGATTGTAACCAATCGGCAAAACCTTTATTGATGGCAGACCGCACGCCGTTCACGTTATATGAAATGATACGCATAGGTAATGTTTTGTTTTATTCGAAAAATTTATTGAAACCGATCATTAACAATGGATTTAATAATTCCGGGGATAAAGATGCATCAAAAAGTACAAATTTTTCAAGGATAAATTTTCCCTGTGCAATGCAGGTAAGTTTATCATCGAGGTATATCTCTTTTATCGTATTTCCAAAGCCGCTGCATTTAATACTAAAGTTCTGCTTATTGATCTTTCCTTTAACCACATAATCGTACAACACGGGCCATACGGGTTGTTGGGTGTCGATGGATGTGTAGGAAGCGCTGTCGTAACCGTTTGAAATGGCATTGATAAATATTTTTTTATCAGTATCCATCACAGCTTTTTCAATGGCGAATACGGCTACTGTATCGTTCTCAGTAAGCAGGTAGTGACTGTTCCCTGCCAAAAAATTGGTAAATAAAACGGCGTTACTTACCGGAGGGTTTTCCGGATCAATCTGCGTTAATAGTTTTAACTGGTAATTTTTATTGCGCAATACATCCCTGCCTTCCTGTTTAAGAAAAACGTAATCAGATAAAGAGGCGTGAGCCGTTTTCCTGATTGCCTCTTCTGTAGCTATAGGTAATTTATCTGCTTTCCTGCCTCTCATAATGATCTGTTCATAAACAGCATCGCCCAAACGTATTATTTCGCCCGTGTTTTTGTAAGAATAGGTGCTGATGTCTTTTGTGGTAGATACATACACCCTGGGTTGATGTGTTGTCTTTGAAAGTATGTAATTATCTGCTAAAAAAGCCGGTGCAACTTTTACCTCTATTTGTGCCAGTTCATTCGCGGAGTTCAGCAAAATATTCAAAGCTGCTTTTAATGTTTCTACAAAACTTTTCGGGGTAAGAGCAACTGTATTTGCTATAACGCCTATGCCGGGGGTATTGCCGGTAGTGACAATAATATCAAGTGTGTTATTGAATAGGGTGCTGTCTTTTTTTAATAATACAAGCTGCAGTTGTAAAACACTTTTCGCACGTTTCATCAATGAAGAATCTTCAGTATTGGATGAAAGGGATGCAAAAAAAAGTGGTGGGGTGTTTTCGAATATGTCAAGATACATGTGAACGTTGCCGGTATCCGCATCAACTGAATACTTGACCGATTTATTTGATTTGGTATCCTCGTTAAGGACAATAATGTTAAGGTTGGATGTATCTGCGAGGGGTGCGTGGTAGTATTTTAATAAAAGAGTATTTAACTGTAAGGCAAAATTTTTTCTTGTCTCCTCATTTTGCCAATAAACCATTAAAGGGCCCTTGATGGATCGGCATCGGATAGTTTCCAGGATAATTTTTTTCTGTGCCGGTAATACCTGAAGGCAAAGAAAAAAAAGCAGAAACAAGGGTATTTTTTTGATCATGAGCAACAGTATTGGCTAATGTTCTGTTTCTACAACAAATTTTATGCTAATTTGATGCAGGATTGAATATAACAAGAGAATATGGAAATATCTGAGAGAATTATTCCGGCAAAAGAATCAGTGTATTTAGATGGCCCTAAACCAAGAATGAATGAATTCTTTTTTGCCTGGCGCGTTTTTATGCAATTCATTAAAGGGTTCAGGACACTTCATTTTGTAGGGCCCTGTATTACTGTGTTTGGCTCTGCCCGGTTTAAGCCGGGTGATAAATATTATGAAGATGCGAGGGGATTTGGCAAACGGATTGCCGCGTTAGGTTTTACCACCATGACGGGTGGTGGCCCGGGTATTATGGAAGCGGCCAACAGGGGGGCTTTTGAAAATGCGGGGGTTTCAGTCGGGTGTAATATTAAGCTGCCTTTTGAACAACGGCCCAATCCTTATATGCACAAGTGGCTAACGTTTGATTACTTTTTTATACGGAAGGTATTGCTGGTAAAATATTCTTATGCTTTTATCATTATGCCGGGCGGGTTTGGTACCATGGATGAATTTTTTGATACCATTACCTTGGCGCAGACAAAGTCCATCACAAATTTCCCATTGGTATTATATGGTAAAGAATATTATCAACCTTTGATAAATGTTATTGACAGCATGATCGTTACGGGAACGGTTTCCGAATCGGATAAGAAACTGGTATTACTTACAGATGATATGGATGAGGCAATGCAGTATATACAGGCTTACATTGCCCAGAATTTTAAAGTGAAAACGCGTAAAAAATTATGGTGGTTGCTGGAGAAGAGGTGAGGGATGAGAGGTGAGGAGTGAGTAGTGAATGGTGAGTAGTGAATGGTGAGTAGTCAGTAATGTTGTTTTAGAAGGGATTTTTTTATTCACCATTCACCTCTCACTATTCACCTCTCACCATTCACAACTCCCATCAATTATTGCCCAATTTCTTTCCCGCCGGCATAGTAAACCCGAGGCTCAATACCAATTCATAGGTACCGAAAGCCTGTTTGGCTGAGCCCTGGTAGGTTTTTAAATTGGAGTAACGTGCATAATCGAGTTTATTGGAAAACTCTAAGAAAATATTTTTAAAGAAGGTTGCGCGAACCCCACCCTCTACGCCCATATTCCATCCGCCTAACTGAAAGCCTGGGTCATTTGCCTGTCCAAAAAAACTATTTTGAACGTGTGGTATTAATGGGCCGATGCCTGCTTTACCTAATGCATCAATGGTAAACTTCCCGTTTTTATTCTCATGCCAATGCCAGCGTTTAACGATATTGAATAAAAGAAAATTAGCGCCATTGTTGAGGTAATAATAAAAACCATTTCCTTCTGAAAAATTTACAGAAGAATCTACCTGCCTGCCATTTAACGTGCCTGTAATTTTTACCTGCTGGTTATCTTGTACGATGTGTTTTGTATGATCGAAGTTGATCTCGAAAGCCAATCCTTTTTTCTTATCGAAGAAATAACCCAGGCGGTAATTGTATTGTGGGATACTGATGGGGATACTGAACAATCCCTCATCCCAACCCGGGTGGTCGTGCGAGTGGACGCTTTTGAGTGTATAATTATTATTGAGGGATGGTTGGTTCACCTTTACATCGGAGCGGGTGTACCATTCCTTGTTATATCCCCAGGAAAAATAAAATTCACCTTTTCGTTCTTTCGATTTTTTTTGCGCGTTTGTGATTATGGGAATAATCAGCAACAACACGATTAATAAACGCCACGATTTCATGTATCTCTTTTTTTATTTATTCTAAAACAGGGCTCAACCATCTTTCTGCAACGTCAAGCGGCATATTCTTGCGCCTGGCATAATCTTCTAATTGATCACGTTGGATCTTACCTATACCAAAATACTGGCTTTTAGGATTTGAAAAATACCAGCCACAAACAGAAGATGCGGGATACATGGCAAGACTTTCGGTAAGCTGTACACCAATGGTATCCGTTGCGTTAAGGAGGTCGAATAATTTATATTTTTCTGTATGGTCCGGGCAGGCGGGATAACCCGGTGCCGGCCGGATACCGGTATATTGTTCTTTGATGAGCTCTTCATTGGTTAGTTTTTCATCCTTATCATATCCCCAGAATTCTTTTCTTGTTTGCAGGTGAAGCGCTTCGGCAAATGCCTCCGCAAACCTGTCGGCTAATGCCTGCAGCATAATTTTATTGTAATCATCGAGGTTGGTTTCGAACCTTTTCAAGTGTTCCTCGATACCGTGAAGTGTAACAGCAAATGCACCGATGAAATCTTTTTTACCGGTGGCTTTTGGCGCAATAAAATCGGCCAGTGATAAATTAGGCTGATCTGCTGCTTTCTTTATTTGTTGGCGCAGGAAAGAAAGTTGTACATATTCTTTTCCTGTTCTTACTTCCACATCATCCCCTTCGCTGCCGGCTTCCCAAAAACCGATGGTGCCTTTGGCGGTTAACCATTTTTCTGCAATGATCTTATCTAACAGCGCATTAGCATCTTTGTATAATTTGGTAGCTTCTTTACCAACGACAACATCAGTTAATATTTCCGGAAAGTTGCCATGCATTTCCCAGGTAATAAAAAAGGGTTTCCAATCAATATAGGGCCGCAGGATGTTTAAATCAAAATCCTCAAAAACTTTTGTGCCAGTAAAAGTGGGTGTTGAAGTGGTATGATTATTCCAGTCAACTTTTACTTTGTTTTGTAATGCGTCTTTATAAGTTAGATAGGTTTTGAAAGTTTTTTTATTATCAAAACCATGTTTCAGTTTTATATAGTCTTCTTTAATACCGCTTAAAAATTCAGGTTTCTGTTCCTTGTTTAACAGCGAACCGGCAACAGTTACGCTTCGTGAGGCATCTAATACATGCACCACGCCCAAATCGTATTGGGGGGCAATTTTTACTGCGGTATGTATGCGTGAAGTAGTTGCACCTCCGATTAGCAAGGGCTGTGTCATGCCCCGCCGTTTCATTTCTTTGGCGATGTGTACCATCTCATCTAATGACGGCGTGATTAATCCGCTTAATCCAATTATGTCTGCATTTTCTCTTTGGGCTGTCTCCAAAATTTTATCAGCTGGTACCATTACGCCGAGGTCAACAATATCATAGCCATTACAACCCAAAACCACGCCGACAATATTTTTTCCGATATCATGTACATCGCCTTTTACGGTTGCCAACAATATTTTAGCGGCACCGGCTGCTTCACTATTGGTGGTACCTGCGGCAAGATGCGCCTGTTTTCTCAGTTCTTTTTCAGCTTCTATATAGGGGGTGAGGATGGCTACGCTTTTCTTCATTACCCTTGCACTTTTTACCACCTGCGGCAGGAACATTTTGCCTGCACCAAAAAGGTCGCCAACAATGCCCATACCATCCATTAACGGCCCTTCTATTACTTCTAACGGGGTGGCATATTTTTGCCTGGCTTCTTCTGTATCAACATCAATATAGTCTGTAATGCCATTTACAAGGGAATGAGAGAGCCTTTTCTCCACAGTATCATTCCGCCATGCTTCATCCCTTACTTCTACTTTGCCTTTGGCTTTTACTGTTTCTGCATGGATGATGAGTTTTTCGGTTGCCTCATTATTATCGTTGTTATGGTTAAGTATTACATCTTCGCAAAGCTGGCGGAGGGTTGGTTCTATCTCATCATAGACTACTAGCTGACCGGCGTTTACAATACCCATATCCATACCGGCCCTGATAGCATAGTACAGGAAAACCGCATGAATCGCTTCGCGCACATGATCGTTTCCACGGAAAGAAAAAGATACGTTCGATACGCCCCCGCTCACTTTTGTTAAGGGCATCAACCGTTTGATCTCTTTTGTGGCTTCTATAAAATCAACCGCATAGTTATTGTGTTCTTCTATACCCGTTGCAATGGCAAAAATGTTCGGGTCGAAAATAATATCCTGTGGGGCAAACCCTACTTTTTCGGTTAATATTTTATAGGCGCGTTGACAAATTTCTACTTTGCGTTGTTTGGTATCGGCCTGCCCTACTTCATCAAATGCCATTACGATAACGGCGGCACCAAACGCTTTGCAGGTAAAAGCCTGTTCAATAAACTTCTCTTCTCCTTCCTTCATGGAAATGGAGTTTACGATACATCTTCCCTGAACACATTTTAAACCGGCTTCTATAATTTCGAACTTGGAACTGTCAATCATGATGGGGATACGGGCAATATCCGGTTCACTCTGGATAAGGTTCATGAAGGTTGTCATGGCCGTTATGCCTTCCAGCATTGCATCATCCATGTTTACATCCAGTACCTGTGCACCACTTTCAACCTGTTGGCGGGCTACGGATAAAGCTTCTTCATATTGGTTATCCCTGATAAGCCTGGCGAATTTTTTTGAACCGGTTACATTGGTTCGCTCGCCCACATTTACAAAATTTGTTTCAGGACGCACAACCAATGGCTCGAGGCCCGATAAGCGTAAGTAAGGTTTGATATTGATTGTTGAACGCATAATTTTTTATTTAACCGCTAAGTCGCAAAAGCGCAATGATTCGCGAAGATTTAAACTAATTCGGTTTCTAAAACAGGTAATGGCCTGGGTGTGATTTTTCTCACATTATCGGCAATATGTTTAATATGGTCGGGTGTTGTGCCGCAGCATCCGCCTACAATATTTACAAAGCCCTGGCTGGCCCATTCTTCAATAAAATGAGCTGTTTCATGGGGTTGCTCGTCATACTCGCCCATGGCATTTGGTAAACCGGCATTAGGGTAAGCTGAGGTATAGCAGGAGGCTATTTGTGAAAGCTCTTCTATATGGCTCCTCATTTCTGCTGCGCCTAATGCACAATTCAAACCAACACTTAACGGATTAGCATGCATGATTGAAGTATAGAAAGCTTCTAATGTTTGCCCGCTCAATGTTCTGCCCGAGGCGTCGGTTATGGTGCCACTGATCATAATGGGCAATTCGGGTTTTGTCTTATCCCTGAAATATTTCTTAGCAGCGAAAATGGCGCCTTTGGCATTTAATGTATCGAAAATGGTTTCAATAAGCAGCAGATCTACACCGCCATCTACCAGTCCCTTGATCTGTTCATAATAAGCGGCAACCACTTCATCGAAAGTAACGGCGCGGAAACCGGGATTATTTACATCGGGCGATAAACTGAGTGTTTTGTTTAAAGGGCCAATCGCACCGGCTACAAATTTGGCTGTTGTGCCGGGGTTTTCATCCATGAATTCATGTACGGCATCTTTGGCGCATTTGGCTGCGGCTACATTTAATTCATAAGCCAATGCCTGCATATCGTAATCGGCCATGGCTATAACTGTGCTGCTGAAAGTGTTGGTTTCAATAATATCTGCACCGGCAGCCAGGTATTGTTTGTGTATACCTTTGATAATCTCCGGTTGGGTAATACAAAGCAGGTCATTATTGCCTTTTACATCGGAATGCCAATCTTTAAAACGCTCCCCTCGATAATCTTCTTCCGAGAGTGTATGGCGCTGGATCATGGTACCCATGGCACCATCTATCACTAATATCCTTTTTTCGAGTTCTTTTCTGATATCCATACAGTTATGCTATTTCTGGATCGGGATCCGGTTAATAATAACGAACTGTAAACGCTTAGGAGTGTTGAGAAGGGCACTTTAAACGTTTATTAGTTCGATTTGTCCTGCTTTTAGCAGGAGTTCAGGCCGAACAATAAACAAATCCGCCTGTAAGAGTACTGCAAAGATAAAGGGCTGCACACTTATAACAAAATATAAGCGGGGAGGGAGGGAATATCGAATATTGAACAAGGAATGTTGAATGTTGATTGAATTACCGCTTCAACATTCAACATTCCTTGTTCAATATTCATGTGAATGCTTATTTTCTTCTTCCTATATTAAATATGCGGGAGATATTAAAGCCCCAGCGGACATCGCCATTGCCCCATGAACCGGTAGTTTCATGGATGAAAGAATGCTCGTTCATGCCGGTAGAATTGGTAAAATGCAGTTGAAACACGTGACCGCCTGTATTGATATCCACCCCGATAGATAATGGGTCATAAGTGCCGTTAAAACGTGTAGCCTGGTAAAAATATTCCGCATTAATACTTACCCGCTTACTTATTTTCTGCCTGACCAGGAAACCCAGTGAGAAAAGGTTGGTACTGCCACCGGTGAAATTAATAATCCTGTTATAATGGATATAGGTAGGTGATAGCTGTACCGATGTATGTTCATTCAGCTTCCGGGCAATTAATAACTGGGCTGTAAGATAAGTGCGGTCTGAACCGGTTACTTTGAGTGTAGGATCCATGTCAATATTCTTATACGCCAAAGAACCTAATAAAGCAATGGATAATGGCGTACCGCCTGAACCGGTACTTTGGTGCAATAACCGGTACTTGATAAATCCATCGTATTCTTTATTGAAAGTAGTCCGGCCAATGCCAACCATTAAGTTTTTCACGATGCCAAAATCAAAACCAAGCCGCATAGAGGCGAAATCGAGTCCGAACATATCATAAAAGCCAAGGTTCAGGGGTGCAAAACGGTGATTGATCCTGAAGTCCATACTACCTGCGCCGGTTATCTCAACGGTATGGCTGTTAACCAACCGGGTTGAGTAAAATGTATTGAC
Organism: Bacteroidota bacterium; assembly: GCA_043747705.1. GTDB lineage: Bacteria > Bacteroidota > Bacteroidia > Chitinophagales > Chitinophagaceae > Sediminibacterium. The sequence goes on along the minus strand of JAYTOS010000015.1, from coordinate 12,617 downwards.
AACGGTCTCATGGCCATTTTTATTTTCTGCGGCATTCGTACTATCCTGCATTTTAAACAGGTCAACCTGTTGCGAATAACTTTGAAGGCCGATAAAGGAAAGGCATAGCATAGCCAGTAACCTTTTTGAAAAGATCATCATAACATTGATTTTTAATATGAGGAATGATTATTGGTATTGACAGCTGATATCCACGCTTACTTTATCGGTTACGCTGGATGCATCTACTTTAAAATCTTTCATCAATACGGTAAACTGACAGGCTGTAACCGGTTTGCCTGCTTTTATGTCCAGTGTTCCGTTGGCAGTGATGTTTTTAGTAACACCATGCATAGTTAGATCGCCTTTTACAGATACTTTATAAGACCCGTCTTTACTGAAATTCACCTCTTTCAAATTCACAATAGTTCCTTTAAAATCGGCTCTCGGAAATTTACTGCTTTCCAGGTACTGGTCGTTAAAATGCTCCTGCATTTCTGCATATTTGAATTTGAAACTTTTCATTAATAAGCTGAAAGTCATTTGACCATTATCTGCCAGGCGGCTGGTTACTTCATTGTTCACCCCTTTTACGTCTTCATCGGAAGGTGCTGAAAAACTGATCTTGCCATTACGGGTAGCAAAGATCTTTTGTGCATCGGTATTGTTTACAAAGAATACAACAGATATAATAAGGGATAAGAATAATTTCATCGGGTTCATTTTATTTTTACTTTACAAGTACGCCTTCATTAATAACCACATTTGCATCGGGAATATAGCCTGTACAAATACCCTTAAATGTGATCAGTTGTCCTGGTTTCAATTGGCCGGGGTTAGTTTTAAAAGTACAATTGATCACAAACAGCGGATCATTTGTTTTAAAATTTACCACGATATTGCCATCCTGGTTCGTAATTACTTCAGCTACTTCCCCGGTCATTTCAATGGCTTTGTCGAGGTATTGTTTATTTGCCTGAGCTTCATTTGTACGGAAAGCATCATACAACTTCTGTGCCGACAGCTGCACACCCTGCTCTTTCGTTACATCCCGATGTGGCTTGTTAAACACCCAATAAACAGTAATGCTTCCTGCTACAAAGACTATTCCGCCGACAATAAGTGCGATTTTGATCCATTTTTTCATAAAATCATCATTTGCAGTTGAAGCTGCAAAATATTCAATGTTACTGATACAAAGGGTACGAGAGTGGGAAATAATGGTTGCCTGATGATAAAAATTACTTCATTTTAGGAACAGCCGGAGGCTGTGGGATAGTGGTAACTCGGCGGAGCCGAGCAACTGTACTTATTTCACATATTGCTGTACAGGCAGGCGATTGGCGATACTGCGGGCAAGCGTCATCTCGTCTGCGTATTCCAGTTCACCGCCGAATGCTATACCACGGGCAATGGTGGTAATACGGCAAGGAAGGTGGGCAATCTTCTTTTGAATATAATAAATAGTGGTATCGCCCTGTATATTAGGACTAAGCGCAAAAAGCAATTCTTCAGTTTCTTCTTTGGTAATACGCATTACCAGTGATTCGATAGCCAGTTGATCGGGTCCAATGCCATCCAGGGGAGAAATGATGCCACCAAGTACATGGTAGGTTCCATTGAGCTGTTGGGTGCTTTCTATGGCTATCACATCGCGTATATTTTCAACTACACAGATCATTCGCTGGTTGCGCATGGAATTGGAGCAGATAGAACAGATGTCGCCATCACTCACATTATAACAACGCTGGCAGAATTTAATATCCCTGCGCATCCGTGCAATGGTTTCGCCAAAATGCTGTACGTCGTTCACATCCTGCTTTAATAAATGCAATACCAGACGCAAAGCCGTTTTTTTTCCAATACCGGGTAGTTTGGAAAATTCGGCTACTGCATTTTGGAGAAGTGATGAGGGAAGTTGCATGTTTGGTTACCGGTTGCGGGTGTAAAGTTAAGATGATGTTGTCAATAGATCATTTACAGGGGTCTATTGACTAACCTATCTGCCTACAAAGATATCGTCACCTCATTATCCCAGTTGGATTTGATATTGAGTTGTTTGGGGATGAGTTGTACAATTTCGGGTTGGCGTTTAGTGCCAAAGAACTGGCCTGGATCCCAGGTGCCGTTTTTATTGGTGTCGAATAATACCCTTAACTCATAAGCCCCCGGGCGGAAAAGTTTTCTTGTGAAAAGAAGGTCGGTTATGGGAATGGATTCCACGAGTTTATCATTTTGAACGAATTGTAATACCGGGTTTTTAGAAAGGTCCAGGTTAGTAAAACGAAGACGGAGGCTTCCGTAATAAGACTCTTTTTTTGTAAAGAAACGAAGTGTATCGGCTTTGGCTAAGGTAATGCCTGCAGAATCTGATACGGCATCTTTCGCAATCAATAGCCGCAACGGTGTTGCTTCTTTCCATTTATATTTCAGGATCACTTTTGTTTTGCTGGTATCCAGTGAAAAAGAGTAACCGGAAATTTTATGGTAGGCCGTATCGTATAATGCGAACCCGCTACTGTCAAAACCTGTAAGCTTTCGAGTAAACGTTAAACTAAGATTATTCAGAATATCCTGCTCGCCATTCTCCAGGTCTATGGAGTATCGTAAGCGTTTATCTTCCTTGCCGGGTAATAGTTTAACAGACGAATTATTTGCAGATTTGTCTAAGCGTTTAAATTCCTGGTATGCAAAGAATGTATCACGCGGCGTATTGGCACTAATGGTAATGGGGCTGTTTCTAAAAGCGAATAATTGTGTACTGTCATCGTATCTTCTTCTATAATTATTAACACCGGGTACTACATAAGCGGCAAAATTACCAATGGGTAAGTTGTGAAACATGAATTCGCCTTTCCCGTTAATTCGGGTATAGTAACGCGGGCTCAATTTAGCAATGGCTGTATCCGAAAGATTTTTGTACAAAACAACAATGAGGGTGCTGTCTGTTTTACCACTCTCCGCTAAAACCACTTTTCCGGAATAGGTATTATAATCAATAGTGCTGCCGGTTGAAAAAACATAGATTAGTCCTTTAGCGATATTTCCTTCGTTCACATCTCTTATCGACTCGCCAAAATCAAGTGAATAGGTTGTGTTGGGTTCTAAAGAGTCTTTTATTTTAATGGTTACATTTCTCAGTTTATAATCTAACAGCGGAATATTTTTCAAAGTTGGGGAAACGATCAGGTTTTCCTGCACACCTTGCAAGGCTATATATTCATCGAATGTAAGCGTGATGTTTTTGGTTGTTACATTAATGGCAGAATCTTTCGGAAAAGCACTTATCAGTCGGGGCGGCAAACTATCCCTTGGTCCGCCACCGGGAGGGATGATATTGGCACAGGAGGATAATGCCACGAGCTTTATAATCAGGCAACCCAATAAAATAATCTGTGTTAAGGAACGGTTCATGTAACTACAAATATAGAACTCCGGGCTGCTTAATGGCAAAAAGGATTGTGAAGGGAAAGCGAATAATTTGATGGCGTTGTTTAGAAAGAAGTGAGAATTGACGCATTTAATCAGTGCTCTCGTCTTCCGTAAGATCATGCAACGCGATAGCCATATTATTGGTTTTTACAAAATTACACCAATGACAATCGGGCTTGCCGCAGCCATTATAAAAATCCCGGTCCTGTATTTTTTGCCATACCGTTTTTATCTGTTGTGTTACCGTAGTAATATCCTCGGGTGTTATGATAATTTTTTCTTTTCGGTATTGTTTTTTCTTATCGGGTTCAATAAAATCAAACTCTGTACTTACCACTTTCCAATTTTTCTGTTCGTAATGATCTACCAATATTTTATAGAAAACTGCCTGCCGCCAGTAATCGCCGCCATTGGGGTCTTTTTCGTGGGGTGGTTTTAATTTGTCTTTTGCTTTGTCAATATCTCCGGTTTTATAATCTACTACATTTACCGCTTTACCATCAAATTCCAATTTATCCAGCTTGCCTTTTAATGGTACATCCTGAACAACTACGTTTCGAATGGTCCTTTCAACAGCCACGATTTTATTCCAAGAAGTAATGTATTGATCATAGTAGTTACTTAATACTTCCTGCCCATATTCTATTCTTCGCACAAACTGTTCTTTGGTAAAACTTTCGCGGTGGCGGTCCATATACGATTCAAAATCTAAAACGAATTCTTTTTTCGGCGGGAAATATTCAGTAGCCTGCATTTTCTCAAATAACTTTTGCAAGGCATGGTGTACGGCAGAGCCAAATTCGGTGGCTTCAGATTTGCCTGAAGGAACACGTACCAGGTTTTGAAAATAAAATTGCAGCGGGCATTTAAGGTAATTATTCAATGCAGTTACGTTCATTACAAACTTGTCGAGTATCTGTGTAATGAAATCAGCTTCCGCTTTTTCAATTTTTGGTGCCTGTACAGACGTGAATTGTATCATAGCAAACTCACTGATCACTTCTGTGTCGATGATTACTTTTTCAACCGGTAATGTATGTGTATCCTGTATCTCGGCAATAAACATAGAAGGCTCTAACTGTTTGCCATCATTTTTAAAACAGCTATAAGAAATATGTAAATATTGTTTTGCCCTGGTGAGTGCCACATAAAACAGGCGACGTAATTCTTCTTCATCCTTTTGTTTAGGCTGGGTAGCGAACATCGTATCGGGAAAGCTATAGCCGCCACCCGGTTTCTTTTTCTTTTCCCAATTGGTGGCATTACAGCCAACTAAAAATACATGCTCAAACTCCAGGCCTTTAGAGCCATGCACTGTTAATAGATTTACCCCTTTATCGCTTCCGCTAACCTGTACTAATGGCAAGCCCAGGCCTTCTTTTTCCAATAACAGAAAAATATTGACCAATTGGTCTAAGGATAATGCCGGATTTCTTCTCGCTTCTTCTTTTACAAAATCAAACAGGCTGGTGATCACCTGCAAATGCTGGTGTTTATCGGGGCTTTGCATGATCCATGTGAGTACACCGGCTTGCCTGATGCAGTTTTCAAACAGGTTCACTAATGTAATATTGGTGGCATCTGCGATTAGTTTTTCAATAGCAGTTGCCGCTTCTTTCATGCCTGCGGGTGCAACCTGGCTAAAGAGATCAGCTGCAGGCGCATTTGCTTTTTCACTTAACAGTTTCCGGAGCGATGTTTTATTCTCTCCAAACCTTCTGTCGGCAACAGCAGTGGTTAGTTTAGCGATCTCAATTGGAGGGATATTGAACCAATCAAAATGCAATATCTCAAACAACATCTTATCACCACCATACGGAATATCATGTTCTGCGGCAAGGTATTCCAATAATAAAATTAGTTTTTTGGCCAAAGGGATCTCTAAAATATTCAGGTTACGTTTACTGAATACCGGGATATTTCTTTGTGCAAAATATTGTGAGAGTTCTTCGCCATACTTATTCTCTTTATAGATAATGCCAATCAGTCCGGGCACTGTTCCCTGCTGTAAAAGTTTTTCTACTTCCAGCGTTATATGAATCATTTCCTGCCGCTGTGTTTCGTATTCTTTCAAAAGGGGTTTATGCGTTAACTGGTTTAATGCACTATTAGCAGATGACAATGTTTTGGTTAATCCCACTACCTGGTTAATCAGGCGTTCTTCATTTCTGTCGATCAGTGTTTTCGAAATATCGAGTATGGGTTGGGTGGAGCGGTAGTTATCGGTTAGTACAATCGTGAGCAGTTCTTTTTGATAATTCGTGGCAAAGCCCAGCATATTCTCTACACTGGCTCCCTGGAAGCGGTAAATACTCTGGTCATCATCGCCTACTACAAACACATTAGGTTGGTCCCAGTAGCTGATGAGTAATTCTACCAGTCGGTTTTGCGTACCACTGGTATCCTGGTATTCATCAACCAGAATGTATAAAAACTGCTCCTGGTAGCGGGAGAGCAATAATTTATTTTCTTCAAAAGCTTTGATTACCCAGTTGATCATATCATCAAAATCGTAGCGGTTTCGGTTACGCATGAGTTTTTGAAAATGCTCGAACTCATTTACTGCCGCGAGCAGTTTTTCCATTTTTTCTTTGGCTTCCTCAATCTTGTTTTCTTTGAGATCGCCCGCTTTGAATTGTTTGTAGGCCCGCTTGTAAACAAAATCTTCCCGGTTAGGTATATCAGCCAGGTATTCATCAATCTTTTCATTGATAAAAGCCGGTGTCCATCCTTCCCGTTTCATGGAACTGAATAGTTGTTGAAGATTTTTAATTTCAAAGTACACATCACCACGGTACCTTTTTAACGGGTGGTTTTTGGGAAATCTGTCAATCAGTTCTTTAAACAAATCAATTTTCTCCAGGTCCGAAATAGGGTCTAATACTGTTTTTTCAAACAAGGATAAATTTTCCTGGATAATATCATTACAAAAAGCATGAAAAGTGTAGATGTTCACTTTATAAGCACCGGGACCAATAAAACCAAGCAGACGTTTACGCATGGCAACAGCACCTGCATCTGTGTAAGTAAGACAAAGAATATTTTCAGGCTGGGTATCTGTATCTAATAAAATTTTTCCGATCCTTGCACCAAGAATTTGCGTTTTACCGGTGCCGGGGCCGGCAATCACCATAACCGGTCCTTCAATGGTATCTACGGCACGTTTTTGCTGTTCGTTGAGGGCGGTATATATTTTTTCGAACTGTTCTTTTTGGTGCATGGAGTAAAGATAATTGTAATTACACTCACCCCGACATCGCTGCGCTCGTCACCCCTCCCTGCTGCGCAAAGAGGGGGTGCAAAGGAAAAAATATAGAAACCTTTATTGGTTTACCCTCTTTGCGCAGCAAAGAGGGTCGGCCAGCGAAGGATAGCCGGGGTGAGTTAAACTTTCCGGATGTATTTTTGTTGTATGTAAAATAAATACCCTCATGTCTAAAATATACTCCCTCAAAACCATTCAGAAAATACCGATCACTTTAGAGCAGGCCTGGGATTTTTTTAGCAAGCCGGATAATTTAAAAGATATTACCCCTTCCAACCTGGGCTTCCAGATCATTTCCAAACATCATGGTGATAAAATGTATGCAGGACAGGTTATTGAATATACGGTGAGACCTGTTCTCGGTATCCCCTTGTATTGGATGACAGAGATCACGCATGTACAGGACAAACAATATTTTATAGACGAACAACGATTCGGCCCCTATAGTTTATGGCATCACCAACATCATTTTAAAGAGCTGGCAGGTGGGGTTGAGATGACGGATATTGTGCATTATAAGCTACCTCTTTGGTTTTTGGGAGATATTGCCAATACTATAATGGTGAAAAACCAATTGGCACATATTTTCAATTACCGGGTTGCTGCTGTAGAAAAGCGTTTTGGAAAATGGGCTACTATGGTTTAAAATATTTTGCAGCGAATATTACCTAACCTTCGTTAGTTATTAAATTAGACTTAATAAAAGTTGATTTCGTATGCATAGGTCATACTACCTTTACCTTTATCAACTATTCGATTTCCTGCCTGTATAAAGGTTTTATGCCTAATTTATTTCCGATAACTAGAGAAAAAATCCACAAGTAACATGTCGCCAAACCAGTCTGGGCATACCCAGTTAAATAAAATCAGCGTAGCGGGCTTATTAGTAACATTGGGAATAATTTATGGCGATATAGGCACTTCGCCATTATACGTGTTCCGGTCAATCATCGGCGAAAGAATTATTACTGATCAATTGGTATATGGCGGAATTTCCTGCGTAGTATGGACACTAACTTTACAGACCACCTTCAAATATGTATTCCTTACCCTCAAAGCCGATAACAAGGGTGAAGGCGGTATTTTTTCACTGTATGCACTTGTTCGCAGGTATGCCAAGTGGCTATATGTTCCGGCAATAATAGGTGCTGCTACCTTGCTGGCAGACGGTATTATTACACCCCCGATTTCTGTGGCTTCGGCTATTGAGGGACTGGGTGGATTAAAAGGAATGGAAACAACGATAGTGCCGGGCAATACCCTTACTGTGGGTATTGTGATTGCCATTATCTCGCTGTTGTTTTTCTTCCAGCGCTTTGGTACCAAAATAGTTGGTTTTGCTTTTGGTCCCATCATGTTAGTATGGTTTACGATGATTATGGTGCTCGGGGGCGTACAGATTATACACTTACCGGCTATTCTTAAAGCTGTGAATCCTTATTATGCATTTGACCTACTGGTTAATTATCCCAAAGGGTTTTGGTTATTGGGTGCGGTATTCCTCTGCACTACAGGTGCCGAGGCATTATATAGTGATCTGGGCCACTGCGGCAGAAAAAATATACAGGTGAGCTGGGGCTTTGTAAAAACAGCCCTGATTATAAATTATATGGGGCAGGGCGCATGGTTACTTTCGCACCACAGCAATACATTAAATGGATTAAACCCGTTTTATGAATTGATGCCACACTGGTTTTTACTTGCCGGTATTATAATTGCCACACTGGCTACCATTATTGCAAGTCAGGCACTAATCAGTGGGTCTTTTACACTTATCAGTGAAGCCATCAGTATGAACTTCTGGCCAAGGGTAACGATTAAATTTCCAACAGATGTAAAAGGTCAGATTTATATTCCCAGCCTTAACTGGATATTGTGGATCGGTTGTGTAGGAATGATGTTGTACTTCCGCGAAAGCGGCCATATGGAAGCAGCGTATGGTTTTTCAATCGTGATCGCGATGTTGATGACTACCATGTTAATGTCTGTTTATATGCTTCGGGTTAAAAAATGGAAACTCAGTATTGTCACACTCATCATGATTGTGTTTATTACCGTAGAAGTTGCCTTTTTTATTGCGAATGTGGCAAAAATAAAACAACGTTGGATGTTCCTGTTTTTTGAGTTGGGGCTTATTTTTATCATGGTGGTTTGGTTCAGGGCACGTAAGATTACGAATCGATACCTGCAATTTGTTAGGGTTGCAGATTATGTACCGAGGTTATTGGGATTAAGCAGTGATAAGGATTTTCCTAAATATGCCACACACCTGGTGTATTTGACAAAAGCAGATTTTGATGGCGAAATAGAAAAAAGGATCATGCATTCTATCCTGCACCGTAAACCCAAACGGGCAGAAGTATATTGGTTTGTGCATATCGACCGTGCGGATGCCCCTTACACAATGGAATACAGTACCAAAGAAATTGTTGAAGGAAAAATAATACGGGTAGATTTTAAACTTGGTTTTCGGGTACAACCCAGGATCAACCTTTTATTTAAAATGGTGATGCAGGAAATGTTCATGAAAAAAGAGATCCGCATAGAAAATAAATATGAGAGCCTTGAACTGAAAACCTTTCATGCAGATATTACTTACGTAATTATTGAAACTTTCCTATCGGTAGAAAATGAATTCTCCCTGAAAGAGGGGTTTATTATGGATTCCTATTTCAGTATCAAAAATTTCTCACAATCAGATCAGAAAGCCTTTGGACTGGATAGCGCAGCCACGGTAATAGAACATGTACCCCTGGTTATCAACCCAAAAGTTTACCTCCCTTTGAAACGGGTAACGGATGCACATCATCGTTAAAAGATATTATTCAGGCTTATGCAAACTGTAGTGAGAAGGAGAACCTGCTTCCCTGCCCGGGTATACTAACGGCCCATATATGACCGTTCTGGGCTTCAATAAATTCTTTTGAAATAGACAGCCCTAAACCGGTACCTGCTCTATCCTGTGTTCCAGGTACTTTAAAATAACGGTCAAATATTTTAGGCAGGTATTTTTCATCAATACCACTGCCTTTATCCGTTACTGTAAATGCTACATTATTATCCTGTACATAAGCAGCAATATCAATACTGGTTTCTTCTGCGGAGTATTTAATGGCATTGGTTAAAAAATTAATCAATACCCAGGAAGTTTTTTCAGTATCCGCCTGAACCGCGGGCAAATTTTCGTTAATAATTGTATGTAGTGTAATCTTTTTTTGCTGGGCCTGAAACTGAACGGCCTGCATAGCCTGGTTTATAATCTGTAAGGGGTCTGTAGCCTGTAGCTTTAATTGTATGTTGCCGGTTTCTACCTGCGACATATTTAATAACTCACCAGTAATTTTTAATAACCTGTCAGAATCATCTGTTATGCTTTTAATAAGTTCCTGTTGTTCCGCATTTAAATTGCCAACGCGGTTATCGGTTAATAATTGCGCACTCATTTTAATCGATGAGATTGGCGTTTTCAACTCATGCGATACGGTAGCAATGAAATGTGTTTTTGCTTCATTCAGTTCATGGAAGGGGGTTATGTTTCGCAGTACAATTACCTGCCCGATCGCTGTTTCATTATCAGTAACATTCAATACATCTTTATTGAAATAACTTTCTTTATTGTCGGCGTATATTTTTAATTCTTTTTTATCCTCATCCTGTAACAGACTCCGCATCAGGTCGTTTTTTACAGCGATATCGGCTGCATACTTTCCCATAATATCGGATTCTTTTAATCCTAACAGGCTTTGTGCAACCTCATTAAGGAAAAGGATATTTTTTTTACTATCAAGGCCTATAATCCCGTCTTTCATCTGGTTGATGATGGTTTCAATCCGGCTTTTTTCAAATTTTATCTGGGCCAGGTTGCTGTGTTCATATTCATCCAGTTTTTCAGCCATGGTATTGAATGCATTTGCCAGTTCTCCAAACTCATCTTCCTGTTTCAGGTAAATACGCTTACTGTAATTTTTATCGGCTATGGCACGGATACCTTCGTTTAATAACCGGACAGGGGTAGAAATCACTTCCGGAAAATTGATGACGAAAGTAAAAGTGATCAGGCTCAGAATTACGAATATAACAGTTAACCAGAGGGTAGCATCTTCAGCTGTTTTATTGGCTACTTCATTTTTACGTAGAATGGCCTGTTGGTTAAGATCGGTGATTACCTGTAAAGACTGCCGGATCTGTATATAATTACTGGGATCAGTTGGATTGGCTAAAAGCTCTGTAAAATTTTTTCTTAATTCCTGTGTAGCTTCCTGTTCACCATGTTCAGTAATATTTTTTTCCTGTTTTGCTAAATTATTTTCCAGTACAGTGAAGGCAGTTTTTTTTATAGGGATATCTTCCAATGCTTTTAACATATTATTGGAATACACCAATGATTCATGGTTATTTTTTAAAACCATTTTCGAATCATTACTCAAACGGTTAATATAAAAAATAGCGAGTATGCCGAATGTGAAGATCACGACAAATAAGAACGACAATCCAAAACTCAGTTTTGTTTTTAATTTCATGGCCATGTTAAGAGAGTATTACAATGTCTATATCTGCTGCAGATAATTTGTTTAACAGGTGATTGAAAGAAGCTGTGTTCATGATTACTTTAAACAGGTTCAGGTGTGGTTTGCCAATGCAGATAGTGGTAATGCTTTTGTCTTCCGTAGCTTCAAAAATACCTTTGGCAATATTGGGGCTTTTTACCCTGATCACCTCTGCACCCATTTCTGTCGCTACTTTAAAGTTATTGATTAAATGACGTTGAGCAGCCAGTCCTATTTTATCACCTTCTTCTTTAGGTGTTTGCACATACAGTAAATACCATTTGGAATTATAATAAGAGGCCAGCCTCGCGGTTTTGCGGATTACTTTGCGCGCTATTTCATGATTACTGCTGATACATGCCAAAAAACGTTCCTGCCGTAGATGGGTATTGCGAGGCAACTCCGTTTCAATTTTGCGTTCTACCTGGCTGGCAACCTCTTTTAGTGCGAGTTCCCTTAGCTGCAATATTTTTTCGCTTTGAAAGAAATTTTTTAAAGAGATCTCAATTTTATCGGCTGTATAAATTTTGCCTTCCTTTAAACGGATAACTAATTCATCGGCGGTCAGGTCAATGTTTACTACTTCATCGGCCTGCTGTAAAACACTATCAGGAATCCTTTCGGCTACATCAACCCCGGTAATGGCTTTTACTTCTCCATGCAGGCTTTCAATATGCTGGATATTTACGGCGCTGATCACGTTAATACCGGCATCGAGTATATCCATTACATCCTGCCAGCGTTTTTCATTTTGGCTGCCCTCGATATTGGTATGTGCAAGTTCGTCTATGATCACCACTTCTGGATGAAGGTTAATGATGGCCTGTACATCCAGTTCTTCCAACTGCTTTCCTTTATAAAATAGCGTTCTTCTTGGAACAACAGGTAAACCATCCAAGAGACTATGGGTTTCTTTGCGGTTATGGGTTTCTATATACCCTATTTTAATATCAACACCATTGCGCAACAAAGCATGTGCCTCCTGCAGCATCCGGTAGGTTTTGCCTACGCCGGCACTCATACCCATATAAATTTTAAACTTACCCCGCCTTGACTTACGGATAAGGTTTAAAAAATGTTCTGCATTATTTTTTAGTTCTTCGGGCATTGTATTCATTGCGCCTTGGCCTTTGCAGGTAAATATCCCATAGCGGCCAGTGCACAGTTTTTATTTTAATTACGTATTAAAATTTATAAACCGCTGCTATAATAAAACTTGCATCATTTTTACTTCCGGTACCTGTGCTTTTAGAAAAGATATTGTTGCTGGCATTATCCATACGTATTTCAGGAATAAGGGTAAGATTATCCAAATGAATATTACCCGACAAAGTGGTTTGCACTAAGCTGGTCCCAACACCAGCTACATTTTTACCATCAGCAAAATACTCGCC
>JAYTOS010000014.1:0-22362 GCA_043747705.1 Bacteroidota bacterium | reverse complement strand
AGCCATCAAACACCTTTACGGGGTGGGTTACGCTGGCTGGATATGTATTGTCTGAACCATTATGAAAAAGCATTTAAAGACTGTGATAAAAAACAACAGTTAGAGATCGTAGACCTGATTGCTTTTCCTGTAGTAAAAGATGCCATCGCAAAAACGGGTAGAAAAGTAAGGCCGGAAATGGCACAAGGCATCGCATTCTTTAGCAAAATGCGCGATATGGTGATGACTGGTTTTTATACCTCAGAAATTGGCGTAAAAGACCTGGGTTATATGGGCAACACACCCAACCAATGGAACGGTGTACCCGATGATGTATTGAAACAATATGGGGTTGCTTATTCTGAAAGGGAGTTAAAAGAGTGCGTAAGCTTTGATAAGGCATAATGTATCGGGAATAGTTAAAGAAAGTTAAAAGGGTTAAAGTAGTGCGGGGTTAATGCCTTTAACTAATTTAACCTTTTTAACTTCTTTAACATCATTTAACCCATCAACTAACTCACCCCCGCCCCGGGATTGATATCTGTTTCGGGATTGATAAAATGAAGTTTACCTGAACTATCTTCCGCCATTAAGATCATACCATTGCTTTCTATTCCCCTCATTTTACGTGGTGCAAGGTTTACAACAACCGTTACCTGTTTGCCAACAATGTCTTTGGGTGTAAAATGAAGCGCAATACCGGATACGATGGTCCTTATTTCAAAACCAAGGTCTACCTGCAGCTTTAATAATTTATCGGCTTTCTCTACTTTTTCCGCGCTAACGATTTTTCCTACACGCAAATCAATCTTTGCAAAATCATCAAAAATAATTTCAGGTTTAACCGGGGTATCCTTCTTTTCTTCTCCGGCTGGTTGTGTAACTTCTTCCATAGTTTTTTCTTTATTCACATTTGACGATTCACGATTTATAACTGCTGCTTTTAATTTTTCAATTTGATAACTTATTTCTGAATCTTCGATTTTCCTGAATAACAATTCCGGTGGACGAAGGGAATAACCTACACTCAGCAGTTTCATTTTACCAGCGTTTTCCCAATCGAGTATTTTGTCAACCACTTTCATCAGGTAACACATTTTCCTCGCAGTAAATGGAAGGAATGGATTGATGAGAACAGCCAGGTTGGCACATAATTGTAAACAAATATGCAGCGTGTTATCAATGGATTGCTGGGCTTCAGTTGTGGGTTGTCCGTTATCACCCGTGTGCTTCGCTACAATCCATGGCTCTTTTTTCTGCATGTATTGGTTACCGGTTCTGGAGAGGTTGATCACTTCAAATAAAGCCTCCCTGAATTTGTATTGTTCCAGGAGGCCCTCAACTCTCTCTTTGGTACTTTTTATTTCCTCAATAGTTGTTTTATCCAGGTCAGTAAGTATATCCAAATGTAAGGGCGGCACTTTTCCTTTACATAGCTTATGCATCAGCACCAATGCCCTGTTTACAAAATTGCCAAAAATGCTTACCAGTTCGCTGTTATTGGCATCCTGAAAGCCCTGCCAGGTAAATTCACTGTCTTTGGTTTCGGGTGCTATCTGTGTTAAATAATAACGCAATACGTCCGCCATCTGGCTGCCGCCATTTTCTTTGTTGATGAAGTCGTCAATATAATCCTGCATCTCCAGTTTCCAGTTGCGGCTGGTGCTCATCTTATCACCTTCTAAATTCATGAACTCATTGGCGGGGACATTATCCGGTAAAATATTACCATGCAGTTTCAGCATGACAGGAAAAATAATGCAATGGAAAACAATATTATCCTTACCTACAAAATGTACCAGTTTGGTGTCTTTGTCTTCCCAATAGGGCTTCCAGTCTTTTCCATTATCCAATGCCCATTGTTTGGTGGCACTGATATAACCAATGGGGGCATCAAACCATACATACAATACTTTTCCTTTACCGCCTTCTACAGAAGCGGGTAATGAAACGCCCCAATCCAGGTCGCGGGTTACTGCACGGGGCTGTAATCCGCCATCAATCCAGCTTTTACATTGACCTACAACGGTGCTGCGCCAATCGCCGGCATGTTCTTTCAAAATCCATTCGCGTAAAAAATCTTCATGCCTGTTCAAAGGCAGGTACCAGTGTTTGGTGGCTTTTTTAACAGGCTTGTTGCCACTTAACGTACTAACCGGATTAATCAACTCATCAGGACTTAAACTCTTGCCACAATTCTCGCATTGATCACCATACGCATGGGCATAACCGCAGTTGGGGCAGGTACCTTTTATATACCTGTCGGCCAAAAAACTGTTGGCTTCTTCGTCAAAATATTGTTCTGTTTCTTTTATTTCCAGGTCCCCATTGTTATTGAGTTTAGTAAAAAACTCCTGTGCGGTTTTATGATGTAATGGAGAGCTGGTACGATGATAAATATCGAATGCAATACCCAGGTCCTTAAAATTCTGTTCCATAATGGGGTGATACTTATCAATGATGGCCCTGGCGGTCGTTCCTTCCTTAGTAGCTTGTATTGGAATGGCGGTGCCGTGTTCATCACTGCCACAAACAAAAACCACATCCCGTTTTTGGGCTTTCAGGTAACGCACATAAATATCTGCCGGCAAATAAGCACCCGCAAGGTGGCCAATATGTTTTAAACCATTGGCATAGGGGAGGGCAGAAGTAATTAAATATCTTTTTGGCGTATCCATTTCTATAAATCGTAATCCTTTATTGGAAAGTCTACAAAAATAAGCAATCGTTTGGTAAGCAGTATCCTCTTTATAAAATCCGTTCAGTAATATTGTCAAATGATCAAAATCCCAACTTACCTGCAAAAAGGAGATACTATCGGCATCGTTTGTCCTTCGGGATATATGCCAAAGGAAAAGATCGTCACCTGTATTGCCGTTTTACAACAATGGGGCTACCAGGTAAAAACAGGTAAAACAGTCGGTAGCCAGTTTTATTATTTTTCCGGAACGGATGCGGAAAGATTGCAGGATCTGCAAAGTATGTTGGATGATAAAGAAGTAAAAGCCATTTTAAGCGCCCGGGGTGGTTATGGGATGAGCCGGATAATAGATCAGCTGGACTTTACAAAATTTAAAAAAAAACCTAAATGGCTGATCGGGTTTAGCGATATAACGGTTTTACATGCACATCTTTACCAGCATTTACATATTGCCTCGCTTCATGCACCGATGGCCGCAGCATTTAATGATGGTGAATATGCGAACGAATTTGTTCAGTCACTTCGTAAAGCATTAAAAGGCAGCGTTTCTAATTATTCATGTGATGCACATACATTGAACAGGGTGGGCAAGGCAGAAGGTGAGCTCATTGGTGGTAACCTTTCCCTGGTGGCGCATGTAATTGGCAGTGTATCTTCTTTTAAAACAAAAGGGAAAATATTATTCCTTGAAGATATTGGCGAATACATATACAATATTGACCGGATGATGATACAGCTAAAACGTAATGGGATGCTGCAACAACTGTCGGGACTGGTTATTGGTGGGTTTTCCGAGATAAAAGATACCAATACGCCTTTTGGTACAGATGTATATGCTGCGATTTATTCGCATATTAAAGACTATGCATACCCGGTATGTTTCAATTTTCCGGTTAGCCATGAAAAAAACAATTATGCATTGAAAGTAGGTGTGAAGCATCAGTTAACAATTTCCCAAAAGAAAACAATATTAAAAGAATTACGATAAATATAACTTGGATAATCCTCTGTGAACCTCAGTGTATTTTCTGTGATCCCTGTGTTAAAAATAATTCCTAAAGCCTCAGTACTATTCTTCAACACAGAGATCACGGAGATAATTAAGTTTCACAGCGAGAGAGGGGCATTTATTTCCAGGCTTCTTTTAATATACGCAACCAGTTTTTATGCATAATGTTTTCGCAGTCTGAAACGGAATATCCTCTTTTAGTAAGGAGTGGCGGTATGTTTTGTAAATCAGCAATGGTTTCGAGGTCATACGGGCATTGTTCTTTTCCAAAAGCACCATCCAGGTCTGTGCCGATGCCTACATGCAAGGTATTGCCTGCTATCTGGCAGATATGATCCATATGGTCAATCATTTTTTCCAGGTTGCAATTCATTTGTTTCGGATCGGATATGCCCCTTTGCCAACCGGGTACCATCATCCATGCATCCAATGCCCCGCCGATCACCGCTTTCTTTTCTATTAATGCTTTGAGCATTTCATCGCTAAACTGCCGGTTATGGTCTACTAAAGCCCGGCAATTATTATGACTTGCCCAAATGGGCCCATTAAATAATTCCATGGCATCCCAAAATGCATCATCGCATAAATGGGTAGCATCAAGAATTATGTTGAGCTGCTCCATTTCTTTCAGTAATGTTTTGCCCATCTCATTCAACCTACCGGTTGCATCAGTGCCATTGGCATACCTGCCAGGGCCATAATGTGCGGGACCTATAGCCCGCAACCCATTGGCGTGTGCGCGGTGCAGGTGGTCTAATGAAATAAGGGAATCAGCACCTTCCAGACTTAATATATAACCAATAGGTTTTGTGTCATTCGGTAAGGCATCATTCAGCCATAACTTCAAATGTTTTTCAAGGTCAATACTGTTTTTAATCTGCACCATTTCTCCTGCTTCTTCCATGGTATTGTACCATTGTAACTGGCCCTGGGTTTGTGCCCATGCCTGTTCAGGCGAGTGCCAGCCGGGTAAATGATTATCGGCTGCTACATACCGGGCAATTTGTGTTGCTACCACCAAACCAATATTTCCTTTGCGCAAGTCAGGTAATGACACGGTGCCTTTTGCACGATCGGGTTTGTCGGTCATGCCTGCTTCTCTTTTCCGGATATTGTGTACAGATTTGCGAAGGTCACGGTTCCATTCCATGGCGTTCATGCTAAGATCAAGGTGGGCATCAATTGTAAACATGATATGAGTTGTGAATGGTGAATTGTCAATGGTGAATAAATGAAGATTCCATGATACACCTAAACTCACCATTCACCACTCAAAAATAAATCAAATAGAAATTTTTCGTGCTCTCGCAATCACTCTCCAATTATCAACTATTTCATTATTTTCTATGATAGCTGCATAATCATATAGAGCAACGGTGGGGCAAATATGAACAGGTACTCCATATAATACATCACCCACTTTATATATAGTTGCATCGGGTAAAGTTATAACCAGGTGTTCTTCACTTTGTGTAATAGGAATTGCATCCGGTGCATTCAGAAAATGTACACGTGGCAAAGGGTTTTCTGCAGCAACGGATTTATGCCCGAGATCTGTGCAAACGGTTTTATCATCAATTATAGAAACGATCCGCGTAATGACTAAAGCAGCATAGTCGAAAGGTTCATCGGGTACAATGTGTTTATAACCCCAATCCCAAAAAACAAAAGTGCCCGGACTAAACTGTACACCTTTGCGTTTGATATGTGTAGGAAAGGAAGGAGAGCCACCAACAACAATTTGTAAGGGCTGCTCTTCGATTGATGCGATCTCTTTTACCAGTTGATCTACTTTTGCAAAAGCTTCATCAGAACGTTGGTTTCTTTCGTTGAGGTCTGTATCCCTGATATGCCCGTCATAAGCATGTAACCCAATGATGCGGATGGCCGGTAATGTTTGGCAATCCTTAAATAATTGTAATGCTTTTTCAGGTATGATACCTGAGCGGTTCATGCCGATATTCAGGTCTATGAATACCTGTATGCGCTGTCCTTGTCCTGTAAATAATTGCGAAAGTTCTTTAGCAGTTAAGAAGTTATCAATAATGCAGGTAAAATGTGTAGATGGGTATGTTGTTACCAGGCGTAATAACCTTTCCATTTTTGGTCCAACAGGTTGATGTGCCAGTAATACATCGGGTGCCTTTATCATACCAAGCATTTCTGCTTCTGCAATAGTGGCGCATTTGAATTTGGTGATTCCTGCATCCAGCATCAATGCGCATACTTCCGTTATCTTATTCGTTTTCACATGCGGGCGAAGTAAGTCAACACTGCCTGCCATCCTGATCAATTTACTGATATTTTCTTTTACCCTTTGCGGGTAAATAATCAGTGCAGGGGAATCAATTTTTTCAATATTGTTTATCTGGTACCAGGTGTTCATTTTAGTTGCCTTAAATTAGGAAGTAAAAAGTAAAAAATCAAAAGTCAAAAAATTATTTTGATTTTTTGCTTTTAAATTTTGACTTGTTCAATGTAATTCAAACAACGCTTCAATCTCCACAGGAATATTACCGGGTAATGAACCCATTCCCACAGCACTTCTAACACCGATGCCGTTATCATTACCCCAAACTGCAGCGAATAATTCACTGCATCCATTGATTATGAAAGGATGCTTTTCAAAATCGGATACACAGTTTACCATCCCTAAAACTTTTATCACACGTATTACTTTATCGAGTGAGCCGAGGTTGGTTTTCAGTGTGGCAAGGATGGCGAGGCCAACCTGCCGAGCTGCAAGTTTGCCTTCGTCAATATCTATCGTTTCTCCAATACGGCCCACGATCAGGGTTCCGTCTTCTTTAACTGTGCCATGGCCTGACACGAAACAATGTTTGCCATCAATCAGTAGAGGTTTATACACACCCAGTGGTTTGGGTGCGGGTGGTAAAATAAGGCCGAGCTGTGCAAAATTTTCTTCGGGTGTCATATTTGTATTTTAAGATTTATATAAAATAATTGATGATGAAAACGCCGATCAATCCTGCCACAGAAACAATCGTTTCCATTACGCTCCATGTTTTAATGGTTTCTTTAACGGTTAAATTAAAATATTCTTTAAACATCCAGAAACCGGGATCATTTACATGTGAGAAAAATAAACTGCCTGCACCGGTTGCCAATACCATCAGGCAGGGGTTTACGCCACTGCTGGCAATCATGGGTGCAACAATACCCGCGGCGGTTAACCCCGCTACAGTTGCCGAACCGATGCTTACGCGAAGAATGGCACTGATACCCCATGCGAGTAATAGTGGATGAACTGCAAGGGTAGTGAGTGGCTGAATCAATTCGTTACTGATGCCTGTATCTAATAATATTTGCTTTAATGCGCCTGCACCTGCAATAATGAGAAGGATACCTGAAATATCTTTGACCGCATCACCCATCGGGGCCATAATTGTTTTAATATTTTTACCCTGCCTGGTGCCTAAGGTATAGATGGCAATCAATAAGGATAGCAGCATCGCAATGGATGGGTCGCCAAGTATGTGAATGATTTTTGTGAAATCATTTTTTTGCGGGATGATCACTTTCACTATTGTATCGGCAGCGATGAGCAAAACCGGTAAAAATGCAGCCAGTAAACTGGGAAACATACCCGGTAACTTATCTTCAGGAATATCATTGCTGGTAAAAATGGCCAGGGGCTTATTGGTATATTTTTTTAACGTAACAGAGAAAACCGGACCGGCAATAATAATGGCAGGTATGGCAATCATCATCCCATATAAAAGTGTCATACCCATATCGGCATGAAACTGTTCTGATAAAGCTACGGGTGAAGGGTGCGGGGGTAAAAAACCATGTGTAACAGATAAAGCCGCTAAAGTGGGGAGTCCCAAATAAACGGCAGGTAACTTATAACGTGTGGCAACTGTAATTACTAAAGGCACCAGTAATACAAAACCCACCCCATAAAACAAAGGTATCCCCACAATAAATGCGGTAAGCACCAGGGCCCATTGTATGCGTTTGGTGCCAAAAGCCTGTATAAGCCCCGATGCAATTTTATTGGCCGCACCGCTATCAGCCACCAGTTTACCCAGCATGGCACCCACGCAAAGTATTACCATTAATGAACCCATCAGTTCGCCAATCCCTTTTTGTACAGAGCCCATGATCTGCCCCACATCCATCCCCTTACACAAGCCTGTTAGGATGCATACAATTAAAAAAGAAATAAACGGGTGGAGTTTGATTACTGTAATCAACAGTATCAATAATAATACGGCAAGCAGCAGGATAAGCAGTGTCATGGTTGGGTTATGTCTTCCCTCTAAAGATAAAATAAAAACCCATCATGTTTGGTAACTTGGTGGCCTGATTTTATATTAATATCTGTTAGTTTCCACACAGGTTCTTGAACAGGATGCTGTTTTGTCATTAGGTCATTTAGATGTATGGCAAACATCAGTACAATTGACATAAATCCTAAATACCTATTTGATTCATTACTAAAATTAATTAAATTTACAATCTCATAGATAAAAACTATATTATGACATTTGTTCAGTTAGAATACCTGATTGCTTTAGATACTTACCGGCATTTTGCCACGGCGGCTAAAAACTGCTTTGTTTCGCAGCCTACTTTAAGCATGCAGGTACAAAAGGTAGAAGAAGAGCTGGATGTGAAAATATTCGACAGGAGTAAACAACCCGTGATACCTACCGAACTGGGTGCAGAGCTGATTGAACAGGCACGGAAAATAATTGCCGAGAAAAATGTAATGGATGAACTGGTGAATCTTAAAAAAGGCATCGTTACCGGCGAATTGAAAATAGGTATTATCCCTACCCTGGCTCCTTATTTGTTGCCATTATTTGTTCAGCGGTTTACGGGAAAATACCCGCTGGTGCGATTAGTGGTAAATGAATTAACGACAGACACCATCGTAACCCAGTTGCGTGCCGGAAAGATCGATATGGGCATATTGGTTACCCCTTTGCAGGAACCGGGTATTAAAGAGCATGTTTTATTTTATGAAGAGCTGATGGCATATGTATCTAAAAAAAATATCGCCTATAAAAAAACATATATGCTGCCGCAGGATATTGACCCGAATAAATTATGGCTGCTGGAAGAAGGGCATTGTTTCCGTAGCCAGATTGTTAATTTATGCGAGCTGCGTAAAGCAAGCCGCGAAGCCAGTCATTTTGATTATGAAGCGGGCAGTATAGAAACGCTGAAACGCATGGTTGAGTTAAACGACGGCATAACCATCCTGCCCGAACTGGCTACATTGGGTATGCCCGCAAAACAACTGGCACTGATCCGCTATTTTAAAAGGCCGGCCCCCATGCGTGAGGTGAGTATTGTAGTACACCGTGATTTTGTTAAGAAACGGCTGATACAGATATTGCAGGATGAGATCATGGCATCCATCCCTGAGAAAATCAACCTGAATAAGAATAAATACGTGGTGCCGGTGTCATAAATACCTAATGCAGGTTTCATAGAACTTACTTACTTGCACATGTAATGAAAAGGTATTTATGAAAATTATTCTATGTATTGTATACTTGCTGTTTTCTTTGGAAATCATAGCGCAAAGAACCTTTCATAAAAAGGTTCAACCCAATACGCTAATTTTTGAAACAAGGTTTGTGCAAATACCACCGGCTTTTGCTTTAGGGCCTGATTCATGCAACCGTTTTTATTTCGAACATTTCAAAGGCTTCGACAGTTTATTGGCATCAGCTGTTAACAGAGGGGATACCGGTAAATATGTAAGGGTGTATTTTTCTTTTATTGTTGATAAGCATGGGCTGGTATATGACACGCATTTTCTACGAATCGCTTCTACACAATATGCAAAATCGACGGGGGCTAAAACACTTGGTTACTTTTTTGAAGACAGACATTATTATGAAAAAATAATCAGGCAGATGTTATTGAATATTCCTTTATGGAAACCGGCTATACGTAACGGAATAACTGTTGCCTGCAAGGTAGAAGATTATCTGCAGTTCTGGATTGGCTTATCTGCACCAAAGTAATTCCGGCTTAGTATTTTTGTTAGAGAATATAGATACACTAAGGCAAGAATTTGGTTAATTATGTAAAAGACTATCCAATTTTCTTTGCATTAATGGAAAACTATTCAAATTAGTATGATTACCACCTTCGATGGTAATAAATTCATCAGCTGGCTTTAATACATCTTTCAATCGTTCTGCATTTTGGTAAAGGGTTACCCTGTCTTTTGTTCCATGAATAATACTTATTGGTGCGGTTACCTTCGTAAGGTATTCATGAACGCGAAATTTAAAATGCAATAACATATCAACCGGATACATCCAGAATAAAATTCTTGTGAGAGAAGTTAAACTGTAATATGGCGTTTCCATTATCAGTTTCCTGCAGTCGCGCACAGATGCCAATTGCGCGGCAATACCATTGCCTACCGACTTTCCGTAAATAATAATCTGTTCGGGTTTGTATTTGGTCCGTGCTAATTTGTATACCTGCAGGGCTTCATCATACATAGCCTGTTCGGATAACCTGCCGGTAGATTTGCCAAATCCCGGGTAATCCGGCATCCATACTTCATAACTATTGCGGGTGAAATTGCCTGAGAATTCTGCATAGTGGTTTATGTTTTCCCTGTTGCCATGAAAGTAAATAACAATGCCTTTACGTAATGAGTCGGGAACAGTAAACTGAACGATATTATAGGTGGTTTCCGCGTCTACCACAATATTTGCTTCGGTAAAAGACTGTTTAAAATGGTAAGTACTATCGGCACGGAGTGGTATGGGATGAAATAATAATTTTTCCTGCAGGTAATATAAAATACTGCCTGTGATACAGTATAAGACGATGATTATTTTTAACCAGCGGTAAGATTTTTTTTTATTTTCCACAAGGCAAAGGTAAGTGTGTAGGCTTCAAATAGGTATCGTTTTTTGTAATCAATACTTTAATATATCCCTTACGAAATTGTGGTATTCAGGGAAGTCGGGGAGGTTATTATGTTTACCGCCATGTATCCTGATGAGTGTTATTTTATGCGGACTGAACTTTTGTAATTTCTCACTGTGTTTGATGGGGATCAGCCAATCTCTGGTGCCGTGAATAATATAGGTATGACAATTTACCTTCCGTATCCATTTATCGGTACGTAAATGAAAACGTAAAACCCAGCGCATCGGAAGAATGGGCAGGAAACGTTCTGCTACTTTCAGAAAACTGTAATAGGGCGCATCGAGAATGAGGTAACGGGGTGTGTTATCTGCCGCTATCTTGGCCGCGAACCCACTGCCCATGCTTCTGCCATAAACCAGCACATGGTGTTGCGGATATTTTTCCGTCAGCTTTTCATATACATACTGCATATCGGCCAACATATCTTTCTCATTTCTTTTGCCGGTACTTTTTCCAAAACCGCGATAGTCAACCAATACTACATCATAATCGTACCTGTAAAAATCCCGGGCACATTTTGCCCAGCCTTTAATGCTGCGTGTGTTGCCATGAAAATAAAGGATCAGGCCTTTGGGGTTATCCCTGTAAAAATGCAAACCATTAATACGTACACCCGGTGCGGTATCAAAAAATAATTCTTCAAAAGGGCTGTCGTATTGAAAACGAAAATCTGCTTTTAACTTCTCGGGTTTAAAAATAAATTTCTCCTGCACAAAATATACCAGTACAGAAAGCACGGTTATTCCAATTACAATATAAAGCAGTAACAATGGCAAACTGAAAATAATTATGTGTTAAGATAGTAAAAAATGAGTAGGGTGGGAGGGAAGGGGTGGAATATTGAATATTGAACAAGGAATGAGGAAGGTTGAAGTGAAGTAAAATATTTTTATATTCAGAATTCCTTAGTCATTCTTTACTTTTTATTGATTTCTTCCACGCTTCTATTCCACCTTGGAGGTTAATGAGATTGGTGAAACCGAATTTATCTTCTAATCTTTGAATGGCTATCTGGCTCCGTATGCCTTTTTTGCAGTAAACAATAACAGGTTGATTGGCAGGTATATTTTCTGCCATGCTGATGAGATCACCTAACGGGATCAATTGTCCGCCGATATTGAACGCCTCATGTTCAAAAGGTTCGCGAACATCTAACAGGAAAAGTTCCTGCTGTTGCAAACGGATCTGTAATTCCCTTGGTGTGATATGGATCATTCAAATTCATTTCCTTCATGAAATACACGTTTGAGGCTGAACTTGGCAACGGGAGCTACTATCAGTGGGAATTTTTCAACGGTTACACTACTGGGATCTAATCCAAAACCTCTTTCTTCACCAAGGCTGATCTCTTTTAACCAGAAATATAATTTCATTACGATACGTTCGAAGAAAGGCAACTCATTATCCTGGCTGAGGTATTTTTCCAATACAATAAACTGGAAATCGCCCACTACATTATTTCTTTCCAGGCTTTCATAACGGCTGGTAATATTTACTTCTTTATTGCTCACGAGTTCTTCCACTACTTTTCTAAACATGAGGTTAAGGCGTTGCTCCACCCTGAATCCAACCCTGAATTCAACCCGGATAATATCGTTGGGTATAATATGTTCAACGGAATATTCACAGGTATACGGATCATCCAATACATCTACATGCACAAACCAATAAATATCGGCACGCTTTGGTTTTTTATTCAGGATGGAATAAATGATCTTATGCTCAATTTCTTTGGGGTTATTCGCACTTGTCATATATACCAGGTGCGTAGCATATTTGGGAATAGAGCGGTCGTTACTCAATTCCTGGATCATAGGAATATAATGTTCCATCCGTACAAATTCAACATACCGGTTTTTGATCTTACGGCTTCGGAACCATACATACATTACCGCAAACAAAGCGCCACCCACAATCAGTGTTACATAACCACCGTGTAAGAATTTTTCTAAGTTAGCAACGAGGAAAGCAGTTTCGATGGTAAGGTAAACGATCAGATAAAGGTATATCCATACAGAAGCGGCTCTCCGGCTCACAAGAAAATTGGCAAAGAGTATTGAGGTACTGATCATGCACATGGTAATGGCCAAACCATAAGCCGCACCCATATTCGAAGACTTTTGAAAGTATATAACGATACCTGTACATCCAATAAAGAGCAATAGGCTGATACCGGGAATATAGAGCTGCCCTTTTTCTTCTGTAGGATAATTGATTTTCATTTTGGGCCATAGGTTTAACCGCATGGCTTCACTGATAAGTGTAAAAGAACCCGATATCAATGCCTGACTCGCAATTACAGCTGCAGTAGTGGAAATAATAATGCCGGCCAGCTTAAACCATTGCGGCATAATACCGATGAAAGGATTGAACCCATCGGCCATTACCTGTGCAGGAATAACTATGTCTTTATAGTTATGCAATAACCAGGCACCCTGCCCCAGGTAGTTAAGTATCAGACAGGCCTTTACAAAGATCCAGGTAATGCGGATATTGCCCCGGCCACAATGCCCGAGATCGCTATACAAAGCTTCGGCACCCGTTGTACATAAAAATACGGCCCCCAATAGCCAGAAACCTTTTGGATAAGTTGTAAGCAGGTCAAAAGCATAATAAGGGTTAAGCGCTTTGAAAATACCTATATCATCCAGTAAATGCGAAAAACCCAAAACCGCCAGCATCGCAAACCAAATGGCCATAATAGGGCCGAATTTTTTGCCGATGGAAGCAGTGCCAAACTGCTGCATAAAAAACAGGAAAGTAATGATGGCGATTACTATGGCAACGATGGTAGACTGTTCAATATGTTTTAAAGGTGGGAGCTGCCGTAACCCTTCAATAGCGGAAGTAATGGAAATAGGTGGAGTAATGATGCCATCGGCCAATAATGCCGCTCCGCCCAGCATGGCGGGTATTACCAGCCATTTGCGCCGTCGGCGAACCAGGGCATATAAACTGAAAATGCCACCCTCGCCTTTGTTATCGGCTTTCAGGGTAAGGATCACATATTTAACGGTGGTTTGTAAAGTCAGCGTCCAGATGATACATGACAATGAGCCAAGGATCAACTGTTCAGAAATAGCCCGTCCGGTAATAATCTCATTTAAAACATATAACGGCGATGTACCTATATCACCGTAAATGATTCCCAATGCGATGACCAGACCGGCAGTGGTAACCTTATTAAAATTCTTGCTCACACAAAGAGGGTTAGTGCTATTAATTCAGGAAATATCAACAAATGTAGATGTAAATTCAATTCCTGTGTGAAATATTGAGAACTAACCTCTGACTTATGTTTTTACTGTTAATTTAGGTATTCATACGCCATACAAGCCTTACATTTGAACTATAAATGATAACCGGAAAATGAAAAGATCCGTTCCAGTATTTATTGCCTGTTTACTGCTTACCTGTTTAAGCGGGTTTAGCCAGAAAATAACCTATTCAGAACCTGACCGGGATGATGCCCGTGCACTTAATTTTGAGGTGATAGGAAAATTGAACGGTAATATACTGGTCTATAAAAATTACCGGGAACTGCATTTTATTGCTACGTATGATAATGATATGAAGATGACCGGCAAGGTTAAACTCGATTTTATCGATTATCGTTTATTGGGAACGGAGTTTCTTCAGTATCCCGACTATGTGTATATGATTTACCAGTACCAAAAAAAGAGTATCATGTATTGCATGGCGGTTAAACTGGGTGCCAACGGTAAAAAATTGGGGGATCCGGTTCAATTAGATTCAACAGATAATATCAATTTCTCATCAAACAATAAGATCTATTCGATTATTAACAGCGACGATAAGAAAAAGATCATGGTATTTAAAATCAATACCAAGAATGATAAACTGCATGTACTCACTACTTCGCTGTTTAATAAAGACCTTGTTCTGCAAAAGAAAAGCCGCCTGATCATTAATATGCCTCAGCGGAATGATTTCTTATCGGAGTTTACGCTGGATAACGACGGGGACATGGTTTGTGTAAGGGCATCAGGCACCGCGTCAAACGATAATATCAATAAGATCGGGTTGCTAACCAAGCCCGCTTTACTGGATACGTACAACATTGTTGATTTAAAACTTACCAATATTTACCTGGATGATATCCGCATTAAAGCGGATAATATCAATAAACATTATCTCATTACTTCCTTCCTCAGTAAAGCCAAAAGGGGCAATGTTGAAGGCCTGTACTACACACTCTGGGATAAAACGCAGAACAAAGAAATATTAAATGCCACTACTGTTTTTTCGGATGAGTTCAGGGAAGATGCCAAAGGAGAAACCAGTATTAAAACGGCTTTTAATGATTTTTTCCTTAAAAATGTTATCCTGCGAAAAGACGGGGGATTCATCATTATTGCCGAGTCGGCTTATACCAGTTCACGCGGCAACACGTTGAACCGCTGGGATTACCTGTATGGTTCCCCTTATTGGTCGCCGGTAGATTATTATACATGGAGCAGCCCGGTGGGTTTTTATCCGTGGTGGCGTTCCAATTCTTTCTCCAACACGAATAACCTTACCAGGTACTTTGCAGATAATGTTGCCATTGTATCCTTTGAACCCAATGGTAAAATGGAATGGAGCAATGTGATCAGGAAATCGCAGTATGACGATAATACAGATAATTTTATTGGCTATGGATTACTGAATATGGGCGACCAGCTTCATTTCATATTTAATGTGCAGGAAAAGAGAAGTATGATCTTATCCGATCAGAGTATTACACCCGGTGGTCAGGTTGACAGAAGCCCCACATTTAAAAACCTTGATAAAGGATATGATTTCATGCCACGCCATGCCAAACAGATCGGGGCGCGACAGGCAGTGGTACCATGCCAATACCGTGGATTCACTTGTTTTGCTAAAATTGAATTTTAATTTGTAAGCGTGGTTTTTTTATTCAGGGACAAATCAATCATTAATATCTTTTTCCTTGTCATTCTCAGTATTGGCGTGCACCTGCATTTTTTTATTGCTGCGCCGCTGGTGATAGCGAATAGTAATGACGGGGTTCTATCCCTTCTGCTCACTAACTATGTTACCGGTCTCCCGCAAACCGTACTTTTTATTCTCTATCATGCAATTATACTGGTACAGGCCATACGGTTAAATATGGTATTGAGTGATCTGAGGATGTTTCAGTATAATACATACACCACAGCCATGGGGTATGTGCTTCTTTCAGGCATCCTTACCCAATGGTGCAGTATATCATCGGCATTGATCGCTAATTTTTTACTGATATGGCTGTTCATTAAATTAAGCCGGTTATACAACCATCCTTCTCCTAAAACCTTGCTGTTTAATACAGGATTAATTGTAGGCTTATCTGTTATCAGTTATCACCCAACTGCCATATTAATATTGGTTGTGCTGTTTGCTCTGGCAGTAGTAAGGCCCTTTCGTTTGGCGGAATGGCTGATATTGTTAATGGGCATCCTGGTACCTTATTATTTCCTGGTTTCCTGGCTTTTTTTACATGATAACCTGTCTTTGTTTCCCACCTTCCTTCCTTACCTGCAATGGAACCTGCCCTTTCCTGAATGGAATGCAGCCCTGATTATCCGGTTTTCGGTATTGGTAGTAACCTTGCTCGCAGGGTTGTATTACTGGCAATTAACCAATAAGCGAATGGTCATTCAAATACGCAAGAACTGGGGCGTTATGGTTGTTATGTTGTTAATATTATTGCCCATACCGTTTATTTTCCTGCATGCCGGTATCGAGTCTGCTTTTCTGAGCCTGCTGCCGGTAGCCGCTTTTGCGGGTAATGCCTTCTCTTATCCAAGACGATTAATACTGCCCAATTTACTTTTCTGGCTGGCTTTGTTAGTAATCGTATATAACAACTGGTGGTTTATGAAAAATTAGCCCCGGTTTAACGGGTGAGGTATTACCTTTGGCGTTAAATTATTACTAAGCTTTTCAGGACAAAAAACTAATTTATGAAGTTTGGCGTAGTTGTTTTTCCCGGATCTAATTGCGACAGGGATATGCAGGATGCACTCGGGCAGGATCTGGGTAAAGAAGTAATTATGCTCTGGCACAAAGACAAGGATCTGAGCATGTTTACTACCGAGGATTGTATCGTTTTGCCGGGAGGTTTTTCTTACGGAGATTACCTCCGTTGCGGGGCTATTGCCCGCTTTAGTCCGATGATGCAAAGCGTAATTGAATTTGCCAACAAAGGGGGTAAAGTATTGGGAGTTTGTAACGGGTTCCAGATATTATGCGAAAGCGGGCTGTTGCCAGGGGTATTGTTGCAAAATGCCAACCAGCAATTTATCTGCAAAAATGTATTTATCAAAAATGGTAATGGTGCGGCGCTTAAATTACCCATTGCCCATGGCGAAGGAAGGTATCATGCAGACGAAGCTACGTTAAACGGGCTGGAAGCCAATAACCAGGTAATCTTTCATTACTGTAATGAAGATGGCACGATTGATGCATCTGGTAACCCAAATGGGGCCATCAGGCATATTGCAGGTATCAGGAATAAAGCCAATAATGTTTTTGGCATGATGCCGCATCCCGAAAGGGCCTCCTCTGTTGCCATGAGCAACCTGGATGGTAGAAAAGTGTTTGAATTGCTGGGATTAAATTAGAAGATTTGTAAGGGAGTCGCCTTTTTTTCGTCATTTGTTTTTAATAAATATTTTTTTATGAAAAGAATTTTATTTACCCTTTTTTTTGCTATTGTTACGAGTATGGCTATTGGCCAGATAGAAAATCCGGTTAGCTGGAGTTATGAAGCAAAGAAAAAAACAGCAGGCATTTATGAGATCGTGATCACAGCTGCGATAGAACATCCCTGGCATATTTATTCGCAGAATACGGGCGAAAACGGGCCTATTCCTACCCAGATCAGTTTTAAAAATAACCCATTAGTAACTGTTACGAAAGGGAAAGCGAAAGAAATAGGAAAATTAGAAAAGATATTTGATAAAAATTTCAATACAAATGTTCTGTCTTTTTCTGAAAAAGTACAATTTATACAAATCGTAAAAGTGAAGGCGGGTATTAAAACAAATGTGAGTGGAACGGTGTATTACATGGTATGCAATGACAGTAAATGCCTTCCACCCGTTAAAAAATCATTCGACCTGAAACTTCAATAACCAGACTAATGAAGAAACTGTTTATAACGCTTGCCGTAGTATGCGTAGCAGCCGGTAATATATTAACTGCACAGGATACCAAACCTGTGCAGTTTGTTTTTAGTGTTGTTCGCACGAATGATACCTTGGCTTATCTGCACGTGAAAGCAAAAATGGAGAAAGGGTTAGAACTCTTTTCAAGTAAAAAACGCAACAACGATGATGCTTTTGTAAGCAGCCTTAGCCTGGATAGCGGCAGTGCAAAATATTTTCGTTTACTAACGGATAACAATAAAGAAACAGGA
Source organism: Bacteroidota bacterium (assembly GCA_043747705.1). GTDB lineage: Bacteria > Bacteroidota > Bacteroidia > Chitinophagales > Chitinophagaceae > Sediminibacterium. Next base: position 4,314 of record JAYTOS010000014.1, on the reverse strand, counting down.
AACGTGCAACCGGTGCATGATCCGATAGATACCATTTTACACCAGGGGTTTAGTGATGAGGTGGAATTTCTTTTTCCACTGTATATTTTAGTTGATAAAGATAGCCTGGTAATAAAAGGCTCTTTGGAATGGTTAGGAAAAAAAGGCGATGAATTTCCCAGTGGTTCAGAATCTTTCTCTGTAAAGCTGCCTGCCATAGAGAAGAATACAGTATCCGGCAAGGATGCTGCTGATAGCAAATCCTTATGGGGTATTTTCCTGGTTTGCTTTCTTACAGGCTTGGTAGCAGTCATTACCCCTTGCGTATTTCCTTTAATACCGGTTACGGTAAGCTTCTTTTTAAAACGAAGCAAGTCCAGGGCAGAAGGGTTAAAGAATGCGGTTTGGTATTCGTTATCAATCATATTAATTTATACCATACCTACATTATTACTAACACTGATTTTTGGTGATAAGGTATTATACACGATCTCAACACACCCGGTTTCGAATATTTTATTCTTCCTCATCTTTATTATTTTTGCTATCTCGTTCTTTGGCGCGTTTGAATTGGCGTTGCCAAACAGCTGGGCCAATAAAGCCGATCAAAAAGCAGGTAAAGGCGGACTGTTTGGTATCTTCTTTATGGCCTTGACACTGGTGATCGTTTCTTTTTCCTGTACCGGCCCGTTGGTAGGAACATTACTCGGACAAACAAGCACAGGTGGTGTTAGCATAGCACCTATTATTGGTATGCTTGGATTTGGTGCCGGTTTGGCATTACCTTTTTCGTTGTTCGCTTTCTTCCCGTCTATGTTACAATCGCTTCCCAAAAGTGGTGGCTGGTTAAATTCGGTAAAAGTAACTTTCGGATTTATTGAGTTGGCACTTGCTATGAAATTTTTGTCGAATGTTGATTTGGCGTATCACTGGCACCTGCTTGACCGTGATGTATTCCTGGTGATCTGGATTGTGGTATTTGGCCTGATGGGTTTATACCTGCTTGGTAAACTAAAATTTTCGCACGATAGTGAATTACCATTTATCAGTGTGCCTCGTTTATTTTTTGCTATTTTTTCTTTTTGTTTTACCCTGTATATGGTTCCCGGATTATGGGGCGCGCCTTTGAAATTGTTAAGCGGTTTTATCCCCCCGGCAACAACACAGGAGTTTAACCTGGAAGACCTGAAGTATAAGATTGACAATCTTTCCGCAGGAAATACGGTAACTGCCGGCCAACCCGTATCAACTGCAAAACCACCTCAAAAATATATTGATAAACTGCATGTTCCTTTTGGCCTGAAAGCCTATTTCGACATGGAAGAAGGGATGGCTGCTGCCAAAGCATTGAACAAACCGGTGATGCTTGATTTTACCGGCCACAGCTGCGCCAATTGCCGTAAAATGGAAGAGCAGGTTTGGAAGAATCCGGATGTATTAAAAAGGATGAAAGAAAATTTTGTGCTTATCAGTCTGTATGTAGATGAATCAACAGATTTAGCGGAGGCGGAACAAGTAACCAATGCAAGAGGAGAAAAAATAACCACTGTTGGTGAAAAAAACCTTGAATATGAGGTTTCTAAATTCGGATTCAATGCCCAACCTTTATATATGTTCCTTGACCTTAACGGGAAACCTTTAAGTGATGTTAAGTATGGTTATGACCCCGATGTACAAAAATTCATCAACCACCTTGATACAGTGAAAGCGGCTTTTAAAAAAAATAAAAATTAAGGATACGATTACTTAGATAAAAAACGCCTCCAAATATTTTGTGAGGCGTTTTGGTTTCTGATAGGAGAATATATTATAAAGCGATTTGCTTCTCAATCATCATCTTCCGTAAATTAATCAAACCATAGCGCATACGGCCGAGAGCCGTATTAATACTGCAATTGGTGATGAGTGCGATCTCTTTAAAACTCATATTGGCATAATGGCGCAAAACGATGATCTCTCGCTGTTCTTCGGGTAAAAGGTCAAGCATCTGGCGAACGCGCTCATGACTCTGGCCCTGCATGATCTTGCTGTCGGGGCCATCTTCGGAAATCTGTAATATCTCAAAAATATCCTGGTTATCGTTGGTCCTGATAGTGGGTGTACGTTTCACTTTTCTAAAATAATCCACGCAAAGGTTATGGGCAATACGCAATGCCCAGGGAAGAAACTTACCTTCTTCTGTATAACGTTTATTTTTCAGTGTATCGATTATTTTAATAAACACATCCTGGAATAGATCCTCGGCCAGGTAATTGTCTTTTACAAAAAATAAAATAGACGTAAATACCTTATCCTTGTATCGATAGATAACGGTTTCAAAGGCACCTGTATCGCCATCCTGAAAGGCCCGGATTAAATCAGTATCAGACGCATGGTCTAATGTTCGCATAACTAGGTTTTTGAGGCACAATTGTTCAAAATCCGGATATCGGTAGAACTTTTTATTGAGTGTTCTGTTACTAACTCATTAGATTTCAACAACAAATTATACATCTTTTCATATCTGCCTGCCTTTGTGGAAAAGAATGTTTTGAGGGGTAAGGGTTATGCACATTTTTTGTTTTCAGGAAATCGAAGTCATCCTGCCGAAAAATTTGATTTGCAGCTCCTTTTTTCTCAACTTAACCATGAATAATGTGTTTAATTTGCCGATAGTATGGCCACGAAAACAAAGTCCCCAAAAATTGAACATATAAAAGATGATGCAGGCAGTATCCTGGTAAAAGGAGCGCGGGTTCACAACCTGAAAAATGTTACTGTATCGTTTCCCAGGAATAAATTAATTGTGGTAACCGGCGTATCGGGCAGCGGCAAATCGTCGCTCACTATTGATACTTTGTTTGCCGAAGGCCAGCGAAGGTATGCAGAGAGTTTGAGTGCATATGCCCGCCAGTTTATGGCGAGGATGGTTAAGCCTGATGTAGATTATATTAAAGGCCTTTGCCCCGCCATTGCCATCGAACAAAAAGTGATTACCCGAACGCCACGCAGTACAGTTGGAAGTATGACGGAAATATATGATTACCTGCGCCTGTTATTTGCGCGTGCCGGCAAAACCATTTCTCCTATCAGTGGTAAGGAAGTGAAGAAAGATGATGTGGCAGATGTGTTGAACACGATTCAGAAAATGAAGCATGGCACCAAACTGGTTATTATCGTTTCGTTTAAGCAACATGTGAAAAGAGAAACCCGCGAAGAGCTGAATATATTGATGCAGAAAGGATTTTCGAGGATGTATTACCGTGAATCGTCAGGCGTGAATCGTGCGAGTGGGCAAATATTTCGAATTGAAGAACTTCTGGAATTGACCGATAAAGAATTAAAGAAAAAATTCGCAACTCACGACTCACCATTCAGCACTCATGTTCTCATCGACCGTATCATAACCAAAGAATTCGAAGAAGACGACCTGCATCGCTTATCAGACTCCGTCGGCACTGCTTTTTATGAAGGCGAGGGAGAGATGTACGTGGAAGTTGATGGCGATAAGCTATTGCATTTCAGTAATAAATTTGAACTGGATGGTATCCAGTTTGAAGAGCCGGTGCCTAATTTATTTTCTTTCAATAATCCCTATGGCGCATGCCCAACCTGCGAAGGGTTCAGCCAGGTATTGGGTATTGATACAGACCTGGTAATCCCCGATAAACGGTTAAGTGTTTACGAAGGGGCCATTGCGCCATGGAAGGGTGAAAAACTGGGTTGGTGGCGCGAACAGTTTATAAAAGGGGCAGGTAAATTTAATTTCCCCATTCACAAACCGGTGATTGATCTGACCAAAGAACAATACCAGCAATTATGGGAGGGGAGTGGTGTTGTTCAGGGGATTAATGATTTTTTTAAAGAAGTAGAACAGAATTTATATAAAGTACAATACCGCGTATTATTAAGCAGGTACAGGGGAAGGACCAATTGCCCGGATTGCAAAGGTTACCGCTTGCGCAAAGAAGCATTGTATGTGAAAGTGGCCGGCAAACATATTGGCGAATTATGCGAATGGCAGGTGCGAGACCTGAAAACATGGTTTAATCAATTGTCATTATCTGCACATGATCAACAGGTAGCAAAAAGAATATTGATTGAGGTGCACCAACGTTTGGAAACCCTGATAGATGTGGGTTTGGGCTACCTTACCTTGAACCGGTTAGCCAATTCGTTAAGTGGCGGCGAAAGCCAGCGTATACAGCTTACGCGTAGCCTGGGCAGTAACCTCACCAATTCATTATACATATTGGATGAGCCTTCTATTGGCCTGCATTCGAGGGATACGGTACGATTGATTAGTGTATTAAAATCATTGCGCGACCTCGGTAATACCGTTGTAGTAGTAGAGCA
>JAYTOS010000013.1:0-13740 GCA_043747705.1 Bacteroidota bacterium | reverse complement strand
GAAATTTACCGAGATGTTGTGCATGTTGTTTTAGAACGTTTAGTCACTATCTATGACAACTGCACTGCATCTTTTAACGCATCTATTTAAAAATTAACTCCGCCAACGGGTGTAATTATATTTATGCTTTCACCAGCCGCCCGCTGCCGCTCACATGTTTTTTCACATCAGTAGCCGCTCCTTTGTAAGTAACATTACCACTGCCGTTTATGCTGGCATCTACACTTTTATTCGCATTTAATTTTACATTGCCGCTGCCGCTCACACGTACTGTAGCATCATCACAAATCAAATCACTGCAATCAACATTTCCACTGCCGCTCACATGCGCTTCCACGCTATTGGCCGAGCCGGATAAACGGATGTTCCCGCTTCCTGATATACTCACTTCTACTTCCTTTATTTTAGCAAAAGAAAATTTTATATTGCCTGATCCGGACAGTTTAAAATGGGATTTCTCATTATTGCTAAATTTCCCTTCACCAATAATATCGCCGCTGCCCGACAAGCTGATACCGGTTAAACGTGTCAGTGATACATATATGGTGATCTTGTTCTTGGAGCGCAGGTTAACGTTTTTTTTGGCTTTGATAGAAAGCGTACCGTTCTCTACAGTCGTCTCTATATATCCAAGCAGGTTCCCATCTCCTTCTACCTGGATTGAGTTACTCTCACCATAAGCCACCATCACATCCCATGAACCGGAGGATGCAACGGCACTATAACCACTGACCGACCTGGTTTCTTTTGATATTTTGCCATTACCCTCTATTTTTTCCCATGGCCATTGGGCAAACGACTGCAAACCGGTCAACAATAATGCGATGACTAATAATTTTTTCATGTTATATGGGTTTGAATAAGTGATTTTTCACTTTCAACGGATTAGCAGGTAATTAGTTACAATGTGCTGTAAATTCTCCTGAAAAACTATCATATCAAAGAATTATACTTTTCATATAATACATTAAAAATAATTCTATGTTTTAATTTTTACACATTTACTGCCTTTTTTAGCCGATAAATTTTTAAATAGTTGATTTTTTGAAAATTTTAAGCGTATTTTGGGCTGTTAAAAAAAATAAACTTTATGTCTTTACGATTTAATGCTATTGGCAGTATAACCAATGAAACAAGTGGTGTACCCATTCCTTCAAGTACTAAAATCACCGGTATTTTTAATGAAAATGTTTTTACCACAAAAACAGCCCGTGAATTTTTAAGTGATGAGGCATATAAAAGCCTGGTAACCAGTATCCGCGGTGGTAAAAAGATTGACCGCATTGTGGCCAACCAGATTGCCAACGGCATCCGTGCCTGGGCAGAAAGCAAAGGGGTTACCCACTATACACACTGGTTTCAGCCTTTAACCGGCACAACGGCCGAAAAGCATGATTCGTTTTTTACTTTAAAAAGTGATGGTACGGCCATTGAAGAATTTGACGGTGCTGCCCTGATTCAGCAGGAACCCGATGCCTCTTCTTTCCCCAGCGGTGGCTTGCGTGCTACATTTGAAGCACGTGGTTATACGGCATGGGATCCGTCTTCCCCCCCATTTATTATTGAGATAGGCAAGGGCAGAACCTTATGTGTACCTACCATATTTGTATCTTATACAGGCGAATCCTTAGACTATAAAGCACCTTTGTTGAAAGCATTGGAGGCATTGAATAAATCGGCCGTAGATGTTTGTAATTATTTTGATAAAAACGTAACCAAAGTAACCGCCACACTGGGCTGGGAACAGGAATATTTTGTTATTGATGAAGGTCTTGTCAATGCCCGTCCCGACTTAGTGCAATGCGGACGCACTGTATTTGGTGCTGCACCAGCTAAAGGCCAACAGTTAGAAGACCATTACTTTGGGTCCATTCCGGAAAGGGTATATGCTTTTATGCGGGATTACGAACAGGAAGCCTATAAATTGGGTATCCCTTTACGTACCCGTCATAATGAAGTGGCTCCTGCACAATATGAGTGCGCCCCTATTTTTGAAGAAGTAAATATTGCAGTTGACCATAATGCTTTATTAATGGACGTTATGACACGTGTGGCCAAACGTCATAAATTAGTAGTATTACTCCATGAAAAACCATTTGCCGGCATTAACGGTAGTGGCAAGCACAATAACTGGAGTATGGCTACAGATACAGGCGTAAACCTGCTGGCTCCGGGCAAAACGCCAAAGACCAACCTGATGTTCCTTACTTTTTTTGTGAACATTATTAAAGCGGTACATGACCATGCAGATATTATGAGGGCTGCCATCGCATCGGCACCCAACGATCACCGTTTGGGGGCCAACGAAGCTCCACCCGCCATCATATCTGTGTTTGTAGGACAATATCTTTCCAAAGTTTTATCCGACGTTGAAACAAGGGTAAATACCAAATTTGATGAGCAGGATGAAGCCATCCTTAAATTAGACCTGCACCGCAGTATCCCTGAATTGATGCTGGATAATACCGACAGGAACCGTACCTCTCCTTTTGCCTTTACCGGTAATAAATTCGAGTTCCGTGCAGTAGGATCTTCCGCGAACTGTGCCATTGCCATGACCGTATTGAATACCATTATGGCCGATACCCTGAAGAAATTCAAGATAGATGTAGATGGACTGATAGAAAAAGGGGATAAGAAAGAGATTGCCATTATGCAGGTAATCCAGAGATACATTGTTGAAAGCAAAAAAGTTTTGTTTGAAGGTGATGGCTACAGTGATGAGTGGCACCATGAGGCCCAACGCCGTGGATTGCCTAACCTGAAAACAACACCGATTGCGTTAGACGCGATGGTGACAGATAAAGCCAAGAAGCTGTTTGAATCAAACGGTGTATATACGCATTCTGAGTTAGAAGCCAGGCATGAGATAGAGCTGGAGAAGTATATTAAAAAAGTACAGATAGAAGCCCGTATTATGGGTGATCTGGCCATTAACCACATTTTACCTGCTGCTGTAAAATACCAGAATGATCTGTTAACGAATGTAAACGGATTAAAAGCAGCCGGCCTGCCGGAAACTGCTTATGCCAGCCAGTTGAACATTTTAAAAGCGGTGAGTGAGCATATACAGGTAATCCATGCAAAAGTTCATGATATGGTGGAAGCCAGAAAGATCGTGAACAATATTGAAAGCACCCGCACCAAGGCTATCGCTTATGAAAGCCAGGTGAAATCTGCTTTTTTTGATGATATCCGCTATCATGTAGACAAATTAGAGCACTTGGTAGATGACGATATCTGGACATTGCCTAAATACCGCGAGATGCTGTTTTTAAGATAGAATTTGTTAACTACACAACCATAAACCTGTTCCGCTTTCCGGGAACAGGTTTTTTTTGGCCTTATCAGCGAATTAACAAGAAAATGCCGACTGGGAAACGCCCTCTACCGACAAAGTAATTTTGACGGTCTTAAAAATCATTAATTTACTAATCCTTAAATAAAACGTACAAATATGAAAAAAGTAATCGCATTAGTAACCGTAGTCCTTTGTTGTTCAATGACTATGTTGATGGCACAAGGTGGCGGCCAGCAAATGACACCGGAACAGCGCATTGCCATGATGAAAGAAAGGTATAAAGGCATGGGATTAAATGATGTTCAGACTGATTCTGTTATTGCTGTAAGCAATGATATGAGGGCTTTAAGGGGCAACATGAGAGAAATGACCGAGGAGCAAAGAGCTGCTAAAATGAAAGAAGTAAATGAAGTAATGCAAAAAAGGCTCGAAAAAGCCATTGGTACCGAACTCACCAAGAAAGTAATGGAAGCTATGGCTCAACAACGCCAGCGTCCTCCGGGCGGTGGTGGCAAATAATAATTGCTAATACAGTTTTAAATAATAACGGTGCTTCCATTGGAGCACCGTTATTATTTAACGTATTCATGTCTTAAAATATTTCTATTTTAGATCACTTATTTAAGCATATGAAAAAAAGAATTATTTCACTTGTGTTTGTTTGTAGTTGCTTTTTTGCAAATCACCTGTCAGCACAGGATATTTCAGTTACGCGTACGCCTGAAGAATTAAAAGAACTGTTTGGCTTTTGCGAAAAAGCTGACCTTTTGAAAAAATTAAAATTCACACCCGAGCAGGCCGATAAAGTGGGCGAAGTGGATTATTGGGCCAGGCTGCAACAAAAAAGCATTGATGCGAATACGAATGAGGTCTTTGCCACCGCAAATGAAGTGCAACAGGAAGTAACCAAAAAATACAAAGCTTTTCTCTCAGGCGATCAGGTAAAAGCACTAACCGATTTTAAACGTGAAAGGGCTGGCAATCCTGAGCCTTGCGCTGTTATTACACTTGCGTACAATCATATTTTTGATACCTTATCCCTACAACGGGCACTGTTGTTGTATAAAACGCCTAACCGAAAACTACTGATCGATAAATTAGGGATCAATGGACGGCAGGCTGATATGTTGTTTGAAACAGAAGTGTGGAAACAAAAAGAAGCACTCACTATTGCAGCCATACCGGAATCGGATTTCAACAGGATACGCAGAACGGTAGCGCTGTATAAAGAAAGAGAACACCGATACAAAGCCATCGGCTTATCCGATGATCAGATAGAGGCTGCTATCCAGTTTTTTAAAGAACATGCATTAGGCCAGAAATAAGGATCTGTTATTCCACAAAATAACGAAGCCGCAGATTCGGAGATACTATAAAAAATCTGCGAATCTGCGGCTATCTTTTCTTATTTACTTCATCTTAAATGACTCCAGAAATTTTGTGGTAAAATTTCCTTTCCTGAAATCTTCGTTCTGCATTAACTGTAAATGGAACGGAATGGTTGTCTTTACACCTTCTATTACATATTCGCTCAAGGCCCTGTACATGGTATCAATGGCTTCTTCCCTTGTTTGTGCCACAGTAATAAGTTTCCCAATCATTGAATCATAATAGGGAGGGATCACGTACCCGGCATACACATGGCTGTCTACGCGAACACCATGTCCGCCGGGCGTATGCAATACAGTGATCTTTCCCGGTGAGGGACGAAAATCATTGTAGGGATCTTCTGCATTGATACGGCATTCGATCGCATGCATCTGCGGCTCATAATTCCTTCCGGAGATACGTTCGCCCATGGCGATTTTTATCTGTTCTTTGATCAGATCAAAATTAACCACTTCTTCAGTTACACAATGTTCTACCTGTATACGGGTATTCATTTCCATGAAGTAGAAATTGCGATGCTTATCTACCAGGAACTCGATGGTGCCTACACTTTCATAATTGATGGCCGATGCAGCTTTAATGGCAGCATCCCCCATTTTCTGGCGCAACTCTTTCGTCATAAAAGGCGATGGCGATTCTTCTACTAATTTCTGGTGACGGCGTTGTATAGAACAATCACGTTCACTTAAATGGCAAACATTACCATATTGGTCGCCGGCTATCTGTATTTCTATATGGCGGGGTTCTTCCACAAATTTCTCAATGTATATCCCGTCGTTTTTAAAAGAAGCGGCGGCTTCAATTTTAGCATCGGTATAGGCTTTTTCTATTTCGTTTTCATTCCAAACAACACGCATCCCTTTACCGCCACCGCCGGCAGTTGCTTTTAAAATAACCGGATAGCCAACTTCTTTGGCAGATAGTTTAGTGTGCTCAATGCTTTCCAACAATCCCTCACCACCGGGTACAACGGGAACACCTGCTTTGATCATGGTTTCTTTAGCAGTGATCTTATCCCCCATCTTATTAATCATTTCAGGGGTAGGTCCGATAAATTTGATCCCGTGATCGGCGCATATCTGTGAAAATTTCGCATTCTCAGCCAGGAAACCATAGCCAGGATGCACCGCATCGGCATTCGTAATTTCCGCAGCGGCCATGATATGGGGAATATTCAGGTACGAATCTATGCTGGCCGGTTTTCCTATGCAAACTGCTTCATCGGCAAACTTTACATGAAGACTGTCTTTATCAGCAGTAGAATAAACGGCTACTGTTTTAATGCCCATTTCTCTGCAGGTTCTTATTACACGTAATGCAATCTCTCCCCTGTTGGCAATTAATATTTTTTTGAACATTATTTTAATTTGAAAATTTAAAAATTTGAAAATCTATAAGGATGCATTTGAAGAATCCGGAAATGATATTTCATTTTCAAATTTTCAAAATGCCACATTTTCAAATGATTATGCGGGTTCTACCAAAAACAATGGCTGATCATACTCAACCGGGCTCGCATCGTCAACCAATATTTTTACGATAGTGCCTTTTATTTCGCTTTCTATTTCATTGAAAAGCTTCATGGCTTCAATAATACAAACCACTTTACCAGGGGCGATTTCTGTTCCTACTTCTGCTAAAAGGGGTTTATCTGGAGATGGGCGGCGGTAGAATGTGCCAATCATAGGGCTTTTAATGGTAACCAGGTTATCCGCTTTAGCGGCCGGGGCCGGATCAGCAGGTTGAGAAGCCGATGCTGTTGTCTGCGGGGTTGTCGTAAATACCTGTGTGGGAGTTGCAGCTACCGTTACGGCTGGTTCTTCTTTCTGTTTGATGGTTACCTTACCATCTTTATCTTCTATACTTATCTCACCAATATTACTTTTATTGATGATTTTAATTAATTCATGAATTTGCTTTAAGTCCATAAATGGCAGGTTTTAGGGGTAAAAACAGTAATTTTTGGTCAAATAGTGGGGCAAAATAGCCTTTTTTTGATAAAATGGGGATTTTCTTTATTTTGGATTTAGTGCTTAAACCATCTTTTCAGCGACTTGTGAGGGGAGATAAAAAAGGCAACACGAGGTTGCCTTTTCATACATATAATTATGTTTATTGCTCAACTATAGGTTCGCAAAATCAGTCTCCTAAAGCAAAAGTGCCTACTGAAAGGTTATTTTTCTTCTTTTACACGCTCAACATAAGATCCGTCCTTTGTATTAACCCTGATCAATTCACCATCTTCTACGAAAAGAGGCACCATAACGGTAGCTCCTGTTTCCACAGTAGCGGCTTTCAGGGCACGGGTAGCCGTATCACCCCTTAATCCCGGCTCACAATAAGTGATCTTAACCACAATTTTTTCCGGAAGTTCGGCACCAATAGGCTGTTCGGTTTCTGTGTTGATAAAAACAAAGACCTCAGCACCTTCCATCAGGAACTGTGGTGCGTCTATCATTTCTTCGGCCAATGCAATCTGCTCGAAGTTCTCATTATTCATAAGGTTAAAGCCGGTATCGTCTTTATACAAAAACTGGAAAGTTTTTTTTTCTACGCGTACCGGGAAAATATTCTCACCGCTGTTCCATGTTTTTTCAATAGAGCGTTTGTTATCCACGCCTTTTAATTTGGCCCATACTTTGGCGGCAGCCCTTGCTGTTTTATTTTCACCAAATTCTACTACGGAATATAAGCTGCCGTCTAATTTCAAGATCATGCCACGGCTGATGTCGGATGTAGTTGCCATTATATTTATTTTTTAAGTAATGCCCTTTAGGACAGGCGCAAAAGTAGGGATTGGCAGCCAAATACAAGAAAGCTTGTTACTATATAGTTGAAATAGCTAAAAATGGGAAAACAGGCATTCATCCACTTCTGGAAGCCGGAATTAAAGACCAGATTAAAAAATCTGTTAAAAAAAACCGGGTAGCAGGCTGCACTCAGAAATGGCTGTGTATCTATCATACAAGTTAATAAACCTGTTATGAAAAAAATTATACACTTAATCGCAATTGCCTTATTTCTGGTTTTACAAGCCAATGTATTTGCCAATACAGTTATTGTAAAAGGATATATAAAGGACAGCAGCAACCATGCAATAGCCAACAAATCGGTAAGGATATATTCTGATAGTTCTAATAATGCATGCTTATTGGCACATACAACAGTTACTAATGCCAATGGATATTATACGGATACGCTTACTTGTAATGGCGATATCAGGAATTTGATCATTATTGTTGAAAACTGCAATGGTGCCAAAATAACAAACCGTCCACAGGTTATAAATACACCCAATATTGTTGAAAGTAATTTTATCATTTGTACAACGCAACCCGGCGCCTCAATACCACCAACGAATTGCCATGCGGCATTCTCTTATACTTCTGCAGCAACCGGTATAAAATTTAACGGGCATGGATCTGAAGCATCTGCCGGAGACAGTATTACCAGCCGTGTATGGTCTTTCGGCGACAGCACTCCACCTTTAACCGGAAACAATCTTGACCCAACCCATGCTTATACCAAACCCGGTATTTATACTGTTTGCTTATCCATCAGAACCAAAAGAGGTTGTGAAAGCAAATATTGTAATACTGTTATTTTTACACCTGCGTCGAATGATTGTAATGTTCAGTTACAGATAAAGTCAGAAAGAGTAAGTGCTAAAAAAATACGCTTCAGCAGTGGATTGAGCAGCACATCACCAGGGGACAGCATTGTACAAAGAACCTGGAAGTTTGGCGACAACACTTCACTGGACGGTAACCAGGTTAATCCTTTAAAAGAATACAAAGACACAGGTGTTTATTATGTTTGTGTGCAGGTACGAACTGCCAAAGGTTGTGAAAAAATGTTTTGTCTTAGCGTAGTTGTGCGTGACAGTATTGGAGGTATACTACCCACGCCTGCCAATTGCAAAACTTCATTCACTTATACAATAAAAGATTCAACCGTTCGCTTTAACAGTGAAGGTTCCCATGCAGCTTCTGATGATGACAGTATCATTAGCCGCACCTGGTATTATGCAGATAATTCAACCTCTGTATCTCTAACTGGAAATGTAATTAACCCATCTTATACTTATTCCAAACCCGGTTCATACAATGTTTACCTTGTAATTAAAACTAAAAAAGGTTGTGAGAGCAAGTATTCGGGAACGGTGGTTATCAGGCCAGGAATAGTTCCTGCCGATTGTAAAGCCTATTTCAATTATACAATAAAAGACTCAACCATTATTTTCAACAGTGAAGATTCGCATGGCAGTTCTTCAGAAGACAGCATTATTAGCCGCACATGGTATTATGCAGACAGTTCTAAAGCTGTATCATTAACCGGCAATGTGATTAAGCCATCATATAAATATTCCAAACCCGGTTCATACCACGTTTACCTTGTTATCAAAACAAAAAATGGCTGTGAAAGTAAGTATGAAGGCACAGTGGTTATCAGACCAAAAATTGTACCTGCGAATTGTAAAGCCTATTTCAGCTATACAATAAAAGATTCAACCATTATTTTCGACAGTGAAGATTCGCATGCCAGTTCTTCAGAAGACAGCATCATCAGCCGTACATGGTACTATGCAGACAGTTCAACTTCTGTATCATTAAACGGCAATGTGATCAAGCCATCATATAAGTATTCAAAACCCGGTTCATATCGTGTATACCTTGTTATCAAAACAAAAAACGGCTGTGAAAGTAAGTTTGAAGGCACAGTGGTAATCAAGCCTAAGCCGGTACCTGCCAATTGCAAAGCAGTATTTACATTCACTACACAAAATACAAGTGTGAAATTTAACAGTGCCGCTTCTGCTGCAACATCATCAGAAGACAGCATCATAAGCCGTTACTGGTTATTCGGAGACAGTACAGCAGGGTTCTCAGGCAACAACAGCATTGACCCGTTACACACTTACCGGAAAGGCGGCACTTACACGGTATCCCTGTATATTAAAACCAAAGCCGGTTGTGAAAGTAAATACACTGCTACAGTGGTTATTGCGCCGGTGAATTGTACATTACAGGTTCAATTCAATGCAGAAAGGATCAGTGGCAAAAAAGTTCAGTTCAACAGCAGGCTTAGTACAGCACAGGGCGATAGTATTATTCAGCGCAACTGGAAGTTTGGCGATAATACCATACTCAGCGGAAATGAAATAAGCCCTGTAAAAGAATTTCCTATACAAGGCGTATATAATGCCTGCCTCCGTGTAAAAACTATCAATGGTTGTGAAGCGCAATCATGCAAGCAGGTAGTGGTACAGGATAGCATAAATCTTTCGCCAACTGTTATTGATTATGTGAAAGTAGTGAGCATCAACCCTAATCCCGTTGTAACAAGAATGGTTGTCACAATCTGGAGCAGGAACAACAATGTAGAAGCCGAGCTATCCATCTTTGATATTTATGGAACAGGAAAATTAAATATCAAGAAAGTGCTGGTTCAGGGAAATAACGTGATAGAGATCCCGACAGAATCATTATACCATGGCCCTTATTTCTTTAAAGTAAGCACAAAGAACGGCAGGGATACCAAAGCTTTTTATAAGCTCTGATATATACCCATCGTAAAGCTTTTTAATAGCGTAACATAAAGGTTATCAGCAACCTTGTTACGCTATTTTTTTGCATTATATGAACGCCTAAATGTTAAAAAATAATAAAGTTGTTCAAGTGAATAAACCTTTCCTTTCCTGGCCTATCTATTGAATAGTGAATTTTTTAAACCATTAAAACCTGAGTCATGAAAAAAATCATTTTCGCATCAGTAGCCGCTTTATTTTTTACCATAAGCGCTATGGCACAAACCACCACACCTTCGGCTTCTGACAAAAAAGAAGACATGAAAGATCTTCGTAAAGACGTGCGTGAAGTGCGCAAAGACAAAGCCGAGCGCCGCAAAGAATTGAAAGAAGGCGATAAAGCAGAAGCCAAAGAATTAACCAAAGACATTAAGGCCGACAAAAAGGATATCAGAGGCGAAGCTAAAGACCTGATAACCGACGGTGTAAAACATCCGGTAAAAAGAGCGGAAAGACAAATTCACCAGGCACACGCAAGAAAGAACGGGTAATACTTACTTTATGTAAAGGGCCGGAGTTGATCCGGCCCTTTTTTTGTATTCAGAAGCAGAAAATAGAAGCAGTTTGTTTACATTGTGGAAGTGAAGAAAATAATTTTTTTATTGCTTGTATCTGTTACCTCCATCATTGCGTTTGCACATGAATTCTGGCTACAGCCGCAAAAGTTTTTTTATACGTTACGTGAAGTAGCCAATATCCGGTTCCAGGTAGGTGAAAATTTTACCGGGGAAAACTGGATAGGAAATAAAAATAAAATTCAACAGTTACTTTATTTTAAACCATCTGGTGGTATTGTTGACCTTAGCTCGCGTTTAACTGAAAACAATGGCGATTCACTGCAATTGCCATTACAGGAACAAGGCACACATATGATTATCTTCCACAGTCATAATTCGCTTATCAATCTCGAACCGGAAAAATTTAACGCATACCTGAAAGAAGACGGCTTAGACTATGCAGCCCTTTATCGAAAAACACATAACGAGGAAAAACTGATTGGCAAAGAGTATTATCAACGGAGTGTAAAAACCATACTTCAGATAAGCGAAAACCTTACCGATGCCTGTACCAAGCCCTCCGGCCTCCCGTTAGACATCATTCCTGAAGAAAATCCTTATTCGATACCTGCACTTACTCCGAGAGATGCCATTAAAAAGGTAAAATTCCAGGTGTTGTTTAATGGACAGCCCTTAAACAATACTTTGGTTAAAATATGGTACCACAGTTCCAAAACGCAGGTCAGGATGGATACGGCAAGAACCAATAAAAAAGGTTGGGTTACCGCCGAAAGGCATTCGGGCCCTTATATGGTTAGCTGTGTTCACATGGAACAAAATCATACAGATACAGTTGCTGATTGGCAGAGTTACTGGGCAAGCCTGAGTTTTGAGTATTCTCAATTTTTTACCGGGAAAGGGGTAAGGTAATTACCGTGCAAAAAAAACGCCAAATTTTACGCCTCAAACGCCAAACCCTACCCTCTTTTAACCTATTTTTGCGGCAAATTTCAAAACAACCGAAACTCTCACCATGGCAGTATTAGTGAATAAACACTCAAAAATCATTGTTCAGGGATTTACAGGTACGGAAGGTACTTTTCATGCTACCCAAATGATTGATTATGGAACCAATGTTGTAGGGGGCGTAACACCAAATAAAGGCGGTACCACCCATTTAGACAGGCCGGTATTTAATACAGTTGCCGATGCAGTTAAAGCAACATCAGCGGATGTGAGCATCATTTTTGTACCCCCGGCTTTTGCTGCCGATGCCATAATGGAAGCTACCGACTCGGGTATCAGCCTGGTAGTATGCATCACAGAAGGCATACCGGTGCAGGACATGGTTAAAGTAAAAAACTATTTATTAGGAAAAAATACACGCCTCATCGGGCCCAATTGCCCGGGTGTGATAACAGCGGGAGAGGCCAAAGTGGGTATTATGCCCGGCTTTATTTTCAAACCCGGTCGTATCGGTATCGTTTCTAAAAGCGGAACACTCACTTATGAAGCAGCGGACCAGGTGGTGAAAGCAGGGATGGGCATCAGCACCGCTATTGGCATTGGTGGCGACCCGATCATTGGTACGCCAACCAAAGAAGCCGTAGAGTTGTTGATGAATGATCCTGAAACAGACGGTATTATCATGATTGGTGAGATTGGCGGCAGTATGGAGGCAGAAGCTGCCAGATGGATTAAAGAAAACAAAACCAAGCCAGTTGTTGGTTTCATAGCCGGTCAAACTGCCCCTCCTGGCCGCCGTATGGGTCATGCCGGAGCCATTGTTGGCGGTGCCGATGATACAGCCGCTGCTAAAATGAAAATTATGGCGGAATGTGGCATCACAGTGGTAGCCAGTCCTGCAGATATTGGCAAGACAATGGCAGAAATCATCCAAAAATAAATCATTCCAAATACTATCACTGATCCCGTTCGGCCAACCGATCGGGATTTTTTGTTGTATGATAACAGAATTTGAAAATATACAAACCTGGCATGATTTAGGTGTTTATAAATCTTATGTTTATAGATGACAGACTTATGTGAATTAATCGCCAAGTTTGCATCATAGCGGTAATGCTGTATTTTCACTGAAAACCACATCCATGTCCTTACGTAATTTTTACCTGTTTATTTTATTGTCATTCTCTATTGCTGCCAATGCCCAGGTAACGGATACCCTTTTTTCAAAAGAGTGGATTGGTATTGATACCCTGATCATTAAAAATGACCTCACACGTTCGGCACTTGAAAAAGTAAATGCTTTGTATCAGAAGGCAAAGCAGCGGCAATTACCCGGCCAGGTGATCAAAAGCCTTATCTACCGCTATACCCTGGAAAACAGGATATCAGATAATAATTTTAACCTTATCATATCAATTCTTCAATCAGAAATCAGAACTGCGGCTGATGAAACACAAAAAGCCATATTATATTCATTACTGGCCAAACAATACAGGGACTATTTTAATAACCATCGCTGGAATTTATACAACAGGAAGAATACTTCCGGATTGAAAAAAGACGATATGGCCACCTGGAGCAGCGATGATTTTACAGCTGCGATAACCGATAATTTTTTACGTTCATTGCGCGACAGATCCTTATTGCTGAAAACAAATATTGACCTGTATGATGCAGTCGTGATTAGGGGTAACAACCGTAAACTAAGGCCTACCTTGTTCGACCTGCTTGCGCACGAAGCGCTGGATTATTTGAAAACCGGGGAAACCTATCTTACCAAACCGGCCTATGCATTTGTTGTTAATGATGCGAACACCTTGGGTTCCATAGCTGATTTTATCAATACTATATTTATAACAAAAGACAGTAGCTCGCAGCAATGGATTGCCTTACAATTATTTCAGCAACTTATGTTGGCACACCAAAATGATGCGGACAAGAATGCATTGATGGAACTAAACATAGAACGCATTGAATGGGTTTACCAGCACGCTATTTTT
>JAYTOS010000012.1:0-8816 GCA_043747705.1 Bacteroidota bacterium | reverse complement strand
CCATTGGCGGTATTATCCGGAACAGCCAGGTTGATCGTTCCAGAGTTTACAGTTACCGCACCCGGTACAGGTGGAGCTGAAACACCTACCGATAATTGTGTGCCACTGATACCTGCAACACCGCCACATACAGGGCCGGTTGGTGTAATGGAAACAGTTGGGTTAGGATTAACCGTTAAGGTAGCACAGTTTGATATGTTGGTTGGTGGATTCCACGGAGCACAAGTACCGCCTACTACACAACGGTAAAACAAACCACTCATTGCAGCAGTTACCGGGTTAATGGTAAGTGTTGCTGTATTTACACCAAAATAAGGAGGTGGGTTATTAGCCAGGTTGTTCCATGGACCAGCACAACTTGTAGCTACCTGCCATTGGTAGGTAAGGCCTGTACCCGTTGCACCAACAGTAAAGGTTGCTGCAGTACCCACACACCTTGTAGTGTTGGCGGGTTGTGTAGTAACTACAGGACGTTTGTTAACAGTAATAGTTATTTGTGCCTGACGAACACAACCTGCGCCATTATCATGGTTAACAGTGTATGTTGTAGTGTTCATTGGAGAAGCAGCAACCGGATTTGAAGTGGTTGAACTTAAACCTAAAGCAGGGCTCCATAAGTATGTTCCCCCTACGATTGGACCACCTAAAACAAGTGATGAACCTATGATAGAGAAAATATTGTTTACGTTAGCAGCACCGCCACCAACATTACAACCTGTTCCTCCATAACCCCAGGTTGTACAAGGAGTACCAAAGCCACCACCAGGGTTTTGCCATGCATATTGATTGCCAACAATTGGAGCTCCATAATTACCCCAAAACCATTGGCCACCTGCAGCAAAACTCATATTAACCTGTACAGATACCCAATAAGTACCACCTGTAAGATTAAGTGAAGTTGGAAGGGTCACATTATAGTTACCCCCTGCCTGAGTGAAAGTAGTTACAGTATTATAAGATGCAATGGTAGCACCTGGTAAATTAGAACCT
Organism: Bacteroidota bacterium; assembly: GCA_043747705.1. Taxonomy (GTDB): domain Bacteria; phylum Bacteroidota; class Bacteroidia; order Chitinophagales; family Chitinophagaceae; genus Sediminibacterium. The sequence continues at coordinate 7,826 of JAYTOS010000012.1, read as the reverse complement.
GAATTAGCATAGAAGAAAACATTCACAGAAGTTGGTACACCTGCTCCAATACCATTAGCTGTAACACGTGTTATAGTCCAGGTTGTTCCTGCAGGTACGGTAAAGTCATCAGCTGATTGTGAATTGAATGCTGTATTGGCTGGTTCAAATACCTGTGATGGAGAACCATTTACAGGTGTTGTACCCTGTGTATATAAAGTACCGATAGGCGATGAAGCTCCATTGACTGCAGTTAGTAATGTTGGGTCTCCCTCACATATTGTAGTACCCGGATCAGCAATGATTACCATTGGCGAAGCAGCAGCAAATGTTACAGTAGCAACATTTGAAACAGCCTGTGCACAGGTAGCAAATTGAGATATTACACGATAGTAAGTTGTTTGTGTTAAATTATTAAAAGTAAGCGTGTTGGTAGTATTGGCTATGGGAGTATATGGACCTGCAAGGATCGTTGCAGTTTCCCAGCGAACAACATTACCATTAAAACCACTAACTGTAAATGTACCGGTATTTGTAGTTCCGCAAACATTGATGTTTGCAGGTGTTATTGTACCTGGTGTTGATCCCGCTGCAACAAATAAACCAGCAGGGTTGCTGGTTGCAGTTGGGTTACAGGTCCCTGTAACAACACAACGGTAATAGTAACCATTCATACCTGCTGCTGTTGGATTAACAGTAAGTGTTGATGTGGTAACACCTGTATAAGGAGCGCCATTTGCAAGGTTTGTATAGGCACCACCAATTCCGGTAGTGCTTATTTGCCACTGATAAGTTACACCACCGGTAGCAGTACCAATGCAGGTATAATTTACTGATGAACCTGCACAAGTTGTAACATCAACAGGCTGTTGATTAATAGTTGGAGCACAGACCACAACCTGTATAATTTCTGTAATATTATCCTTAAAGAATACCCTGGTGTTAGCTGCGTTGAATAAATTTGTACGCATGTTAACTGCAGCTTTGTAACTTAAAGTAATATCATCTACCCACCAGCCTTCCGGTGCAGTTGGGGCAGTTGTATTGTCATCCGATCCAAAACGGAAACGAATCTTAACAGACTGTCCGTTATAAGAAGCCAAATTTATTTTTGTATTGATGAATGTACCCTGTAGGCCTGTAAAAGCAGCTCTACCTGATAAAGCATTTGTAGGTGCAGCACCCAGGCCACCGTTATAACCGTTCAGCGTAAAATTTGCTGCGCCCACATCATTCCAGGTAGCACCAGCATTTGTACTGATCTCCACAACACCTCCATCCCATCCATCTTCGGTATTCCACCTGTGCCAGAAACTTAATTCAGGATATGAGTTGTTGGGTATGGCATAAGAAGCAGTAGTAGCTAATCTTTGATCCCCGGCTACAGCCATATTTTGTACATAAAATGAATTAGGAGCACTGTTACTTACAGTTGTTGATACTGTCCATGGATTTCCGGCAGGAGTAGAAACTGTCCATGCTGCCGGAATGGTTGCAGTTGCAACAGGTTCGGTAAATAAAGTAACAGGAGGGAAATAACTACCGTTGTTTACATTTACAATAAACGGATAGTTTGTTGTTCCTGCTCCCTGATTAACTGCAAAACTTACAACACGATTTGGTGCATCATAAGTACCTCCACTAACATAAGTAACATTGGTAGGTAAAGTATCTCTTAAAGTATAACCCGATACAGCAGCACATGTAGCAATACTGTTGGTATATGTTAAATTAGAACCTTCAGGAATAGTTGTAGCACTTACAGTTGCTCCTAAAGTAATTGGTGGTGTAAAATCAGGAATCTGATCTGTCACACTGTTTGTAGAGCCCTCAGATGCAAATGCACCCATACCTCTTCTTCTGAAAGCTTCCCAAATTGCACAGTTGTACAAACCACCGTAAAGGTTTTGATCAGCTTGTAAAATAGCATTTCTGCCACTTATAAAACCCGGACTGCACTGTTGCAGCTTCAATCCTTCTGTAACCAGTTTTAAAGCAATGGCATTACCACCACCACCGGCAAAATTGTAGATGTTGGGGTTAATGCTATTAACCTGGTTAATTATGTTCCAGGTCATATCCCATAAAGTAGCACACCAGATTTCACCTCTTGGGTGAGGACCTGCCGGCAAAGATGCCAGGTACACTCTATTATTAATCGTAAAATCGGTACAATATCTTTGTCCACGGATACCTAAGCCTGTAGGAGGTTGAAACAAAGCATAAGTTCCAATACCTCTTGGCGAATTAAAGCCCGTAGTTAATGTTGCTGTTGCCCAATCCTGGGTAAACATTAAACCATAATAATCGCTCCAACCTTCGCCCATTTGCTCGGCATTTCCTAAACATGCACCTGAGCCACCGCCGGTAAGCCGGTTACTGATACCATGGCCATATTCGTGTACAATAATTCCATTATCCACATCACCATCGCGGTTTGGTGTTCCGCCTGTCCACAAATACATCTGCATTCTTCCACTGCCACCATCGGCCGGTGTTCCAAAGTTTGCATTATTTGTTCCGCCACCATCCTGGGCCTCGGCATTTACATGGTCGTTACCTGCGCCACCTCTTCCCAGGTTATCATCCTGGAAGTTGAAAGAAGACTCTGTAAAACCATAAACATACATCACATCATGAATCACATTATTCCAGTAAAATAAATTGGTAATATTAAATTGCTGATTTGGAACGGGAGTTGTTTGTGTAGGGTCAACTGTATAGTTTGGTGTAAAATCGAAAGTTAAGTTAGGAAATGCAGTTGTAGAATTTGCTGATTTAGCAGGGGAACCTGTATTATTATTGGCCCTGTCTTCATAAGCCCAAACATTATTACTACGGCTATAAGAATAATCTGTAGCGGCTAAACCGGTATGCCATCTTAATGTAGTTGCATTGCCGGGTGCTGCCAACCATGGATCAGTTCTTAATGCATGTGCACCATTAGAAAAAGACGGGGCTTCGGCAGGGTAAGGTATTACCCTGTACGATGCTGTTGTAACCAATGAAGGATCATCAGTATGTTTAAAATCAAAAACTGAATTTTCTGCAGCGGTTGTGTTAGCATACAAAAATGCAGGATATTTTACCAACCCATTTACATCAGGAGTACCCCAATTATCATAATCAGTATAATTATCCAAACCCAAAATACTGTTATTAACAGCATCAACCCTTACCATCCAGTAATCAGATGTAGTTTTAGGAATAATATATACATGCCATGATAAACGTACTTCATTCGAATTTTCAACAGGTGTCCACATCAACTGAGCAGTAATATTCTCACGGGATATACCCATGTTACCAAACTCAACCTTGTGGCCATTGTCTTTCGTGTTAATGGCAATTGCCATTTGAGATGCATGTAAACCCCTGTCTGCTAAAGCAGATTGAACAGCCGATGCAGCGGTTACAGCAGGCATGGCCGATTTACCGGCCGCAAATTTTTGTAGACTATGATTAAAAGCACCGGCTTTCGACAGCAGTTTGCCATTTCTGAAAGCAAGTACCATCATCTGGTTAAAAACAGGAATATCCTGATAGGTCTGGGTCAGGTAAACCATTCTTATGCCCGAGGCATTATCATAGGAAGTACTTGAAACCATTACATTACTAAGGTCTTCTGCAGACAGGTTCAGTGCGGTTTTACTTGCGCTAACCAAACCTAAGGCTGCATGCTCTTCGGCATTGTTATTTTGTGCATTGATATTAAACACACAAAATAGCAACGGAACAATAAAGAGGAAAATTTTTCTCATAATTGGGGTTGTTTTTAATTTAGAATACATAATAAACATAAGGTGATAACAGAGAAAATAAAATTCTTTTAAATTAAAAAGAGAAGAATTAAAACCTGTTACTTTGGATTTTTCCTGAAGGAAGTAATTATTAATTTGTCATTTAAACGTAATATTCTTCTCTGCTGAGATGGTTCAATACTATCATGACAAAAAAGAAATACAACTTAATTACCGGTAAAATGCAGAAGTATAGGTTTAATTCATAAGCTTTTTGTTAACTGAATTTATTTTTGTTGTTATATAAAAAATACAATTAGCAATATTACGAACAATCGATTAATATTGGTGAAAAATAGCCCCGTAATCTTATTAACAATTTTATGAACGGTAATTTGTTTAATAACTCAATCTTTTTCAATGAAAAAAATATTCTTTTTTCCATGCATCTCCGCATTTTTTTTATCAAGTAATTTATTTGCACAGGAACAAAGCACTTTGATTGATGCACAATCAAAAGCCATTCAAAGCGAGCTAACTCAATGGAGAAGGTATTTGCACCAGCATCCCGAACTTGGTAACCGGGAATTTAAAACATCGGCATACATTGTTGAGCAACTGAAAGACATGGGCCTGGAAATTAAAACCGGAATTGCCAAAACCGGTGTAGTGGCCATTTTAAAAGGCGGCAAACCGGGACCGGTAATTGCATTGAGGGCTGATATGGATGCCCTGCCTGTAAAAGAAAGGGTAAACATTCCTTATGCATCAACCGACAGCAGCATGTATGGAAATACAAAAGTAGCCGTAATGCATGCCTGCGGACATGATGCACACGTGGCCATGTTAATTGGCACAGCAAAGGTTTTATCGGGTATGAAAAAAGATATTGCAGGAACCATCAAATTTATTTTTCAACCTGCTGAAGAAGGGGCACCGGAAGGTGAAGAAGGCGGAGCTTCATTAATGGTAAAAGAAGGTGTAATGGAAAATCCAAAAGTGGATGTGATTTTTGGAATGCATATCGAATCCTGGATACCGGCGGGTGATATACAATACAAATCGGGTTCATTTATGGCATCTGCCGATCTGTTTACCATTAAAGTAAAAGGAAAATCATCGCATGGATCGCAGCCCTGGCTTGGTGTTGACCCGATTTCGGTTTCGGCACAAATTATTGAAGGCCTCCAGAATATTGTAAGCAGGCAAATGGATCTGACTAAAGCCCCGGTTGTAATTACCGTAGCAAAAATAAACAGTGGTGTACGTTTCAATATTATTCCCGAAGAGGCTTTTATGGAAGGAACTTTACGAACACTGGATAGTAAAATGCAGATCGATGTTCAGGAACGAATGAAATTTACTGCTGCTAAAATTGCTGAAGCTTCCAATGCAACTGCTGAAGTAAATTTTTATAATAAAACTTTGGTAACATACAACACACCGAGTTTGGTTGAAAAAATGATACCTTCTTTACAAATGGCAGCAGGTAAAAATAATGTACGGGCTATGGAATGGGTTACAGGAGCTGAAGATTTTAGTTTTTACGGTACCAAAGCACCTGCATTCTTTTTTTATTTTGGCGGTATGCCCAGGGGTAATGATGCAAAAAATGCACCCCCACACCATACACCCGATTTTATGATTGATGACAGCCAGTTATTTGTTGGCGTAAAAACATTTTGTCAGTTGGTATTTGATTATCCTGCTGCAATTAAGAATTAAGAATCTTAAATTAAAATACATGAAACAGATTTTATTTTTTTCAACCTTGCTCCTCTCCTTTTCTGCGATAGCACAAAACAGGATGACACCCGAACTTTTATGGAAGCTGGGAAGGGTTTCGGGCCTCGGTATTTCGAAAGATGGTAAATACATTTTGTATTCCGTTTCAACACCCAATGCTGCTGAAAATAAAAGCAGGAGGAAAAATTATGCAATACCTGTTGCAGGCGGAAACCCAATACCGGTAGGCAATGCGGATAGTATGCTTGTAAATGAAAAAATATCTGCAGATGGAAAATACATGATCAGCAGTGAAGAAGTAAAGATTAAAAAACTAACCGGTAAAGAAAATTATACCGGTCTGCAAAAATCGAATGTATACATTTTTGACAACCTCAATTACCGCCATTGGGATACCTATGAGGATGGAAATTTTGATCATGTGATGCTGGCTCCTTTTGTAAACGGCGTTGCAGGCGAAGCAAAAGATCTGATGCCCGACGAACCCTATGATTGTCCGCAAAAACCTTTCGGCGGTGATGAAGATTATGTCTGGAATCCGAACGGCAAAGAAGTGGTTTATTGCACCAAAAAGAAATACGGAACGGCTTATGCCATCAGCACCAATACCGATCTTTTTGCCTACAATATTGAAACCGGTAAAACAAGAAATTTAACGGAAGGCATGATGGGATATGATATCAACCCTTCTTTCAACAGTAAAGGAGAAATGGCCTGGTTAAGTATGAGAAGAGAAGGTTTTGAATCGGACAAGCAGGATATAATTGTAAGTAATGGCATTACAAAAATGAACCTGACCGGTTCAAGAGATGAAATACATGTGGAAGGATACCGCTGGAGTGATGATGGCAGGAACATATTTTTTTACGCCCCGATAAATGGCACTTTGCAATTGTTTTCTGTTAATTATCCGGGCCTTACTAAAATGTTACCGGTTGTAAAACAAATTACCAGGGGAGATTTTGATGTGAACGGAATCATCGGCCAATCGGGCAATACATTGATTGTTAGCAGAACCGATATGAACCATGCTGCTGAAATTTACTCGGTTGATATTGCTACCGGTAACATGGCGCAGCTAACCCATGTTAATGATGAAACCTATGCATCGCTCAGCATGAGTAAAACCGAAAGGCGTTTTGTAAAAACAACCGATGGAAAAGATATGCTGGTGTGGGTTATTTACCCACCGGACTTTGATCCAACAAAAAAATACCCAACACTGTTGTATTGTCAGGGTGGGCCACAATCGCCCCTAACGCAATTTTATTCTACACGTTGGAATTTTCAATTGATGGCTGCCAATGGTTATATTGTTGTAGCGCCAAACCGCAGGGGTATGCCGGGCCATGGCACCAAATGGAATGAAGATATCAGTAAAGACCATGGTGGCCAGGCCATGCGTGATTATTTAAGTGCTATTGATGCGCTGAGTAAAGAAAATTATGTTGATAAAAAAAGATTGGGCTGTATTGGAGCAAGTTATGGAGGCTACTCAGTTTTTATGCTGGCGGGCATGCACAATAACCGTTTTAAATCCTTCATCAGCCACGATGGTATTTTTGATTTTAAAAGTATGTATGGCACCACCGAAGAATTATGGTTTGTAGATTGGGATTATGGTGGCGCTTACTGGGATAAGAAAAATGCAGCGGCACAAAAATCATATGCCCAATTCTCTCCCAGTAATTTTGTTGCTAAATGGAATACACCCATTTTAATTTACCAGGGTGGTAAAGATTACCGGGTGCCTATAGAGCAGGGTCAGCAGGCATTTCAGGCTGCCCAGTTAAGAGGAATAAAAAGTAAATTTATTTTATTGCCCGATCAGAATCATTGGGTACTTACTGCCCAGGATGCATTGGTTTGGCAACACGAATTTTATAAGTGGCTGGAAGAAACATTGAAATAATTTAAAAAAAGAAGAAACAAAAAAAAGCCGGCCAAGCAGCTATTGCATATTTTTTACCGTCCATCCATTTTATTATCTGCATGTTACCCATGTAACCTGTTTACTGTATTATTGCATAATTTTTATTAAACAACACTTAAATAATTATACCCTGAGATGAGAACAGGCAAATACTTTTCAAATATTTTTCCGCTGATTTTATTTGCTTCGATTCTGTTTTTTCCTGAAATAATCTTTGCACAAACAGCCATTAAAGGCAAGGTAATTTACCAGGACGATGTTGCACCTGCTGCACTGGTTAACATTGAGCTGCTTCATGATAAGGGCACGAAAACCTTTTCAGATAATACAGGTAATTTTTATCTGAATGTCACCAATTCACAAAAAAATGATACGGTGGTCATTTCATCGGTTGGTTATAAAACTATTCGCATGCCTGTAAATACTGC
>JAYTOS010000011.1:0-16441 GCA_043747705.1 Bacteroidota bacterium | reverse complement strand
TCAACGCAGAATTGGTTTCGCGTTGAGCGTTTGGCGTTAAGCATTAAGCTTTAAGCATTTAAAACCGTAAGCCAAGTCCCAACTGTATCTGTTGGTTTGTCCACTTTTCTTTGTTATCAATATCATTAATATTCTGCAGGCCGATATTATAACGTCCGTATACTCTCAGGAATTTAAAATTAAGCTGCGCACCGGCAACCATCGAAAAATCACCATTCTTAAAAGCGGATTGTCCGCTCTGCAGGAATGTTTTATCCTCACTAAGCAAAATACCAAATTGTGGTCCGGCGTTAAGACTTAAAATACTGCCGATATTATAACGGAGAAGTACCGGAATAGATAGGTAATTAAGTTTGATTTTCTCACTTCCATTGGGATTAGCCACAGATGTATATAATGTATTAAAATTAGATCGCCGGCCTGAAGTCTGGTTAAATAAAATTTCTGGCTGAATACCCCATTTTTTGTTAAAATCAATTTCAGCAAATCCACCCGCATGGTACGACAAGTCAAAGCCATCTTTAAAAGATTGACCTTGTATTTTATTCAGGTTAGTACCTACTTTAACGCCTAACCTAATGCCTCCCTGTGCATAAGAGGCTGCTGTAAACACAATGATGGCTGTAAATGCGAGTAATAATCGTTTCATAAGATGTTATTTTGTTTAATAACATATTTCCAAGACCATGCCAAAAATTACAAACACATTAAAAATGACGTATCTGTATGTTAAAGAAATCTTAACAAATGGGATTGAGGCGCGAATAGTGTGTGATGAGTTGTGAATGTTGAATAAGGAAATATTCTTTTTTGAAACATCACTCACAACTCACCACTCACAATTCTTCCTCACTACACCAACTCTATCATCGTTATCTCAGGTAAAATGCCTACCCTGCCGGGATATCCGATAAATCCATAGCCGCGGTTTACATATAATTTTTGCGGGCCATCTTCATACAGACCTGCCCATTGCTTATACATCCATTTTACGGGGCTCCATTTGAAGTAGGGATTTTCTAACCCGAATTGCATGCCATGGGTGTGACCGGCAAGCATCAGGTCAATATCTGAATACTTTGTTTTTACTTCTGCATCCCAATGACTGGGATCATGGCTCAACAATATTTTAAAAGGAATTTTTTCCGTTCCAAGATACGCCTCGTTCATCTTCCCATATTTAGGAAATCTCCCCTTAGCACCCCAATTTTCAATACCTAATAATGCTATTTTTTCACCACTTTTTTCCAATAAAACATGCTCATTCATCAACAAACGCCAGCCCAGATTGGTATGCACCTGTTTTAATCTGTCTAAGTTTTCTTTTTTGGCCGCTTCCGAAGGCCATGATACATAATCACCGTAATCATGGTTACCCAGTGAGCTGAATACCCCCAGCGGGGCTTTTATTCGGTTAAATACGTCCATGTACTCAGTCATTTCATCTGCACGGTCATTTACCAGGTCACCGGTGAATAAGACGAGATCCGCCTGTTGTTGCAGGATCATATCTACGCCATGGTTTACTGCCGCTTTATTCTGAAAACTGCCGCTGTGTATATCACTGATATGAATAATTTTTAATCCTTTAAAAGCTTCGGGCAGGTTGGCAAAAGCAAGTTTTACTTTTCTAAGTTGGTAATTGTATTTGTTACTGAAGCCATACAAGAGTGTACCGAATAAAGCACTGCCTACACCCAACCCAAGCCAGCTAAGAAAACCGGAACGGGGTATGCTATTTCCTTCATTCATATACTGCGCACCTGTTTCGCGAAAGAGTTTACTCATCAACCATAAGGCCCCGCGCCGAAGATCATCCGTAAGAAAAAAAACAGATCCTACCAGCTTGGCAAAAAATAAACCTACCAGTATAGCGAATATATAATTACGAAACAATTTGGACGTTTGTAAAGCCTGTATATACGGGAACGATAATAATGCTGCCAACGTTAACCCGGAGACGACCCAATAGGTTATATGAATAGCCATTCTTGCCTTGTCGCATGAATTTTGTGTAACGGTTTTGAGTGCCTGGTAAACATAAAAGTCTAATAGTAACATGATCGCGGCTATGATCCACCAGGTGCTTGCATTTCTCATGAAAAAGGGTTTATTTGTTTTAGAGGCAGACGTTTACTGCCCGTATTTATTGTACCCATGGCCTGTTTTTACAAACAGAACCGGGTAAAGATAGCGGTTGAAGCCGGGCGATTAAAGGAAGAAATGGGAAAACATGTCCTCAAAAGCATAACCAGTAAGCATTTCAGCCCAAATTCACCTATGTTGAAAACTTGCCATCCATCCATAACACTGTTTGGATAATATTGTTTCGGCAGATGTTCCCTAAAGTGTATTTTTGACGACTTTCAATGAAAGGGCTATTATGAAATTAACTTATTATGGACATTCCTGTTTTCAGGTATCAATAAAGGGCAAAAAAATACTTTTTGATCCTTTTATCACCTATAATGAGTTCGCCAAAGATGTAAGTGTAAATAGTATTGAAACTGATTATATTTTCCTTTCACATGGCCATGTAGACCATATTGCGGATTGCATCAGTATTGCCCAAAGAACCGGTTGCCAGGTGGTAGCCAACTGGGAAATTCATGACTGGCTGAATAAACAGGGGGTTTCCAATACCCACCCCATGAATACCGGTGGCAAATGGAATTTCGATTTTGGTACGGTAAAATGTGTAGTAGCCCAGCACAGCAGCTGTTTGCCGGATGGCAGTTATGGTGGCAACCCAATGGGTTTTATTTTCAGTTCCGAGGAAGGTAATTTCTATTATAGTGGTGATACAGCTTTAACACTGGACATGCAACTCATACCTAACTGGACCAAACTGGATTTTTCAGTGCTTCCCATCGGTGATAATTTTACGATGGATGTGGCAGATGCGGTGAGTGCGGCAGACTTTATACAATGTAAAAAGATTGTGGGGGTACATTACAATACATTTGGCTTCATCAAGATAGATACGGCAGCTGCAACTACTGCCTTTGCGGCGGCAGGCAAAACATTACTGTTACCGGCTATCGCAGAAACCATTGAGATATAAATATTCATTTTAAAAAGCCCTTAGGGGTTGGGAGTGGTACTTATGGCGAGAATTATCGGAGTGGCCAATCAAAAAGGCGGAGTGGGCAAAACAACAACTGCCATTAATGTGGCAGCCAGCCTGGCCGTGTTGGAATTCAAGACACTCTTAGTGGATGCAGACCCACAGGCAAACAGCACCACGGGTGTTGGCTTTGACCTGCACAATATTACCAACAGTCTCTACGATTGTATGGTGAATAATGTATTGGCGGCAGATGTGATCCTGAAAAGCGATGTGCCTAACCTTGATATCATTCCCTCACATATTGACCTCGTAGGTGCAGAGATTGAAATGATCAATTACCCTAATCGTGAGAATGTTTTAAAGGGGATATTAGAACCTGTGCGTGATAAGTATGATTTTATTATTATTGACTGCTCCCCTTCTCTGGGATTGATTACTGTAAATTCTTTGGTGGCTTCAGACAGTGTGATCGTGCCTGTTCAGTGCGAATTTTTTGCATTGGAGGGGCTGGGTAAATTATTAAATACCATCAAGATCGTACAAAACCGCCTGAACCCAGAGTTACAGATAGAAGGTATTTTAATGACCATGTATGATGGCCGTTTACGTTTATGCAACCAGGTGGTAAGTGAAGTAAGAAGGCATTTTGATGATATGGTTTTCGATACCATCATCCACCGTAACACCCGGTTAAGTGAAGCCCCAAGTGTTGGTAAGCCCGTTATCTTATACGATGCCGAAAGCAAAGGAGCTATCAACTACCTCAATCTGGCCAAAGAAATTTTACAGAATAATGGGATGACGAAGATGTCTAACCAGGAAAGAATAATAGAGTGAATAAATAATTAGTAATTACAAATGACCACACCCAAACAAAATAAAGACCTTATAGGAAAAGGGTTACGTTCTTTATTACAGAATATCGATGCTGATCTGAAAACAACTGCCGGCTCTTTAAAAACCGATGTAGTAGAACAGGTAACACATACCAGCCGTATATCCCTTTCTGATATCCAGATCAATCCTAAACAGCCACGCAGGGATTTTGATGAAACTGCTTTGAATGAACTGGCGGCATCTATCAAACTGCATGATATTATTCAGCCACTTACTGTTTCTAAATTAGCCGGCGGCAAATACCAGCTGATTGCCGGTGAACGCCGATTCCGCGCTTCAAAAATAGCGGGACTGAAAGATGTTCCGGCCTATATACGCCAGGCAAATGACAGCCAATTATTGGAACTCGCATTGCTTGAGAATTTACAGCGCGAAGACCTGAATGCAGTAGAAATTGCCATCAGCTACAAACGTATGATGGAGGAACTGAGTTATACACAGGAACAGGTTGCCGAACGGATGGGTAAGGAAAGAAGTACTGTAACCAATTATATCCGCCTGTTAAAATTACCGCCCGATATCCAACTCGCCGTACGTAATGGCAGTTTAAGCATGGGGCATGCGAGGGCTTTGGTAAATATTGATACGATTGACAGGCAATTATTTGTTTATAAAGAAATCCAGCAAAAAGGCCTGAGTGTGCGCCAGACAGAAGAATTGGTTCGCCAGATGTACAAGGCTGAAAAGCCCGGTGCTGTTAAATCTTCCGTAAAGTCTGATCTGCCCGCTGCTTACAAAAAAATTGAAGATAATTTAGCTTCACATTTTGCAACCAAGGTAAAGATGGTTCATAATAAAAAAGGGTATGGCAGTATCACCATCGATTATTATTCACTGGAAGAATTAAATAAACTTCTGGATGCGATGAATGTAACCGTGAGTTAAAGTTTACATGAAATCATACAGGCTCTTCATATTATTTTTTTTGTGGGTTGGCTTGTTAAGCCATGTATCGGCCCAGGACGATAAAAAAGCACTGGCCAATACTAACCTTTTGTCTGGAAAAAAAGATTCGGCAGTAACAGTAAAAAAAGATACTACGCCGATTATTGCAACCGCTAAGAAAGATACCGTTGCCAAACATATTCCCCGTATCGCCACGCGCCGTTCTGCATTGATACCCGGTTGGGGCCAGGCTTACAATAAGGAATACTGGAAAATACCTATCGTGTATGGGATCATTGCTATTCCTACAGTGTTGTATTTTTACAACAACAGTTATTACAAGAAAACAAAATTCGCTTTTGAAGCCAGGTTTAAGGAAGCCGCAGGTGATAACAGTGATGTTAAATTTATAGACGACCAGTTAAAAAACCTGAGCATTACTTCTTTGCAAAGCTACAGGAACGCATTCAGGCGCGATAGGGATTATTCCATACTCTATTTCCTGCTTGCCTGGGGATTGCAGGTGGCAGATGCAACTGTATTTGCACACCTGAAACAGTTTGATGTGAGCGATGACCTGTCAATGAATATAACGCCCACCTTTAACCCATATACAAGAACCCCCGCCCTTGGTCTTACCCTGAACCTGAAAAACGCCTCCCATAAGTAGGACATTTCGCGGTAAAGTTTCTGATGAATTACTTTACTTTGATTGTTTAACATAGTGGCTTTGACTTTGTGGGCTAAAATATTTTCTCACAAGGGCCAAGGGCCCGGGTAAAGCCTATACGTTTGATCGGGCAGCGCATTACCTGTTTAGTGATTAACTTTGCGTTAGCATCTTACAAAAATCATTTAAATAAACGTTCATGAGGATTGCATTGATCGGTTACGGAAAAATGGGACAGGCGATTGAGTCCATTGCCATTGCAAAGGGGCATGAGATTGTATTGAAGATTGATATTAACAATGCGGCCGACCTGAACAAAGAAAATATTGCCCAGGCAGATGTAGCTATTGAATTCACAGGCCCGCATAGTGCATTTGCCAATGTGATGAAATGCCTGGAACTGGGCATTCCCGTTGTTTGCGGTTCAACAGGCTGGTTGGATAATTGGGCGGAAGCGAAAAAATATTGCGAAGAACAAAACGGAACTTTACTCTATGCCAGCAATTATAGTATTGGCGTAAATTTATTTTTCGAGTTGAATACGTTCCTTGGAAAACTCATGCTTAAGCACACAGATTATAATGTAACGATGGAGGAAATTCATCACACGCAAAAAAAAGATGCTCCAAGTGGAACAGCTATTACCCTGGCAGAACAAGTATTACAGAACATCCCGGGTAAGAAACAATGGGTAAACCATCTCAGTAATAACCCCTGGGAACTGGAGATCATTTCAGAACGGGTTGACCCTGCACCGGGCACACATAAGATTAAATATTCTTCTTCTGTAGATGATATTGAAATCATCCATACGGCCCATAACCGGGTTGGCTTTGCGGGTGGTGCGTTACTGGCGGCTGAGTTTGTTATTAGCAAAAAAGGTATCTTCGGTATGAAAGAGGTACTGGGTTTATAAAACCAATGAAGATATGATCCCGCTTTTGGGTATCCTATCTCCCTGTATGGAAAGACATGATTGTCTATTTTCAGGAATCTGATAACTTTATTAATTTACCTGCTTCGTATGCTATCCAAGAAAACACAATATGCATTTAAAGCACTTACTTTCATCGCCGAGCGAAAGAAAGAAGGGCCGGTATTAATAGCAGAGATCGCAAAAAAGAAAAAAATTCCACTCAAATTTCTGGAAAATATTTTATTGGAATTGAAAAAAGCAGGCTTGCTGGAAAGCAAAAAAGGAAAAGGGGGCGGTTATTTTTTTAAAGTAGACCCGAAAGACATCAGGCTGGCACAGATTATGCGTTTAATTGAGGGACCGATTGCACTGCTGCCATGTGTAAGTTTAAACTTTTACCAGAAATGTAAGGATTGTGATGAGAAAAAATGTGGCCTTAAAAAAGTAATGATTCAGGTAAGGGACAATACACTTGCCATATTAGAAACCAAAACAGTGATTGATCTTGTAAATAGATAAATTAGTTAACCCAGCAATTAATCAAAAATAAATTCCTATGAAAAAAAATATTATTCTTCTGGTTTGCGTGTTTCTTGTAGCATCAATGGATGTAAAAGCGCAGGATATCGGCCAGATTATCGCCGGTTCTACTGCAGATGCCAATAAATACCTAAATGCTTACCTCGAACCCTTTGGTAAAGGCGAGATTTTAAATATGGGCCGCGGTTGGTTCAACTCAGCTAAAGTGCATAAAAGATTAGGTTTTGATGTATCAGTTAGCGCACAACTTGCCATTGTTCCGGCCGACAAACAAAGTTTTCTTTTCAGAAATGCCGATTATACTACTTTCAAATTAAATAGCGGTGCAGCTTCAGCCACCGTTCCTACTTTTGTGGGCGACAAAACTACCCAGCAAATAGCAGTGAATACAACTGTTAACGGGAAAGATGTGTCGTACCAGTTTAATACACCCGTTGGGATTGGCGATGACCTGAAAAAGAATTTGCCCATGCTGGCGATCCCATTGCCGGTTGCACAGGTTGGACTGGGTTTATTTAAGAACACCGATTTAAAAGTAAGGTACTTCCCAAAAACAAATTTCAGCGGTACAGAAGTAGGTGTTTTTGGCGTTGCTATCCAACATGAGTTTAGTGATTATCTTCCTTTCATAAAAAAAATCCCTTTTCTGCACCTTTCTGCTTTAGTGGGTTATAACAGTGTTACCACTAATTATGACTTAACTGGAAAAGGTATGGAGGGATCAAATCAAAAGGCGAAATTAAATATTTCTGCTGTAACCGTTCAGGGAATTGCCTCAGTAAAGCTGGCGATATTTGAAATATATACTTCTGTAGGCATTACATCCGGAAAAGCCAATGCCAGCCTGAATGGAAATTACGTTGTTAGTTATACAGACAAGTCCAATGGGCAAACCTACAAGTACACAGTAACAGATCCTGTTGCATTAAGTTATACTAACAGCGGGATATCAAATACCTGGGGGGCCCGTTTAAATTTATTTTTCTTGAAAGTTTTTGCCGATTATACTTTCGCAAAGTACAATGGTGCCGGCGCGGGTGTTTCATTTAGCTTCAGGTAATAAGTAGTTTTTGTATAATTGAGTATTATAGCTGCCTATTCTGACAATCACTTGCTTTAAAATCTTTGTTCTGTTTTGTAAAACAGAACAAAGATTTTTTATTTTACAGGATGTGTACTAATTTTTTGTAGCTAACTCTTTTCCCTTCAGGTTATCCAGCATATCTCCCGTCATCTTTGCTAAATCATAGTCCGGCTTCCATCCCCAATCTTTTGTAGCCACACTGTCGTCAATACTTTGCGGCCAGCTATTGGCAATATTTTGCCGGTAATCCGGTTTATAGCTGATTTTAAATCCGGGTATATGCTTGCTTATTTCTGCTGAGATTTCTTTAGGCGAAAAACTCATCCCGGAAATATTGTAAGATGTTCTGATAGAAATTTTGTCTGCCGGTGCATCCATTAATTCCAAAGTGGCACGGATGGCATCGGGCATATACATCATGGGCAAATAAGTATCTTCTGATAAAAAGCATTGGTATTTTTTATATTCCAGTGCATCGTTAAATATTTCAATGGCATAATCTGTTGTTCCACCACCGGGCTCTGATTTATAGCTGATCAGTCCCGGGTAACGGATACTGCGTACGTCCACCCCATACCTGTTATGGTAATAATTACACCAGAATTCACCGGCATATTTACTGATACCATACACGGTGGATGGTTCAATAATGGTTTGCTGCGGGCAGTTTTGTTTGGGCGATGTAGGGCCAAATACCGCGATACTGCTTGGCCAATATATTTTCTGCAGTTTTTCTTCCCGCGCAATATCCAGCACATTCAATAACCCTTGCATATTCAGGTGCCAGGCAAGGTTAGGATTCTTTTCGCCGGTGGCAGATAAAATGGCCGCCAGTAAATAGATCTGCGTAATATTTTGCCGTATCACCTGTACATGCAGCATTTCCTTATTCATCACATCAAGGCTAACATAAGGGCCCGTGCCTTTCAGTAAAAGGTTTTCTTCGCGCAGGTCGGAGGCAATCACATTATTGTTACCATACTTTTTCCGCAAAGCCATGGTAAGTTCCACACCTATCTGGCCCGAAGCACCAATCACCAATATTCTATCTTTAATCACAGACATAAACCATCAATATTAGCAGCAAAGAAAATGAAAAAAATTGATCGAAGCGGGCTCTTTTACAATAACAAAGGCCCCCACGCGTGGGGGCCTTTGTATACTACTTTGTTTTCACTAACTAAAAGGCAGGGTCGGCAGGGTATTACTATTACCATCTCTTTCTCTGAATGGGTATGGAAGGAGGTTTCGTTTACGTTCTGTTAATGGCCTGGCGAATCTCCGCATGTCTTCCAGTTTCATGCCTGATAAGAATAATTCGATACATCGGTTACGATAAAATTCCGTCAATAAAGACGGGGCATCGATCGTTCCTGTATATCCTGTTGCAATATCGGCACCTACGCCAAAAGGATCCTGCGCAGGCGTTTGCATTAAAACAGCATCAATATCAGCTTTTGCCAGAACAAGGTTAGGGGCCGACTGGCGCAAATAACACTCAGCCCTGATCAAACGCATTTCGTCGGGGATGTACAACGGTATCGGTGTTGTAGCAGCAATCCAGAATCCATTTAACCGAAACCTTGGATTAATTGTAGCATTAATGCGTGTATAGAAAGGAATACGTTTATCGTTTAATGAAGGCTGGATGCCTGCTGGCAAGCCCAACGTGGAATCAACCGGCTGATATACGTTATTGGTGGATGTTACAGTGTTATAGATTGGGTTAGGGTTAGCCGCCTCAAAATTTAAAGTAGATTTTTTGGTGAGATCAACCGCATTCGCTGCAGCTAATGACTGCGCATAATTACCGGCAAATAATGCATACCGGGCTTTGAGCGCATTCAACGTATTTACAATATCCACACCAACAGGTATATCTGCAACAAATGCAGTACTTATGGCATTGGTATTGATGGCAGCCAAAGCTTTATCAATGGCTGCAACGGCCTTGTTATACCCAACCAGACGGTCAGAAAAAGTAGCAGCAGCGGTTCCTACTGTATCAGGAACTTTTTCCCAGTAACCCGACTGGCAACCCATAGACAGGGCTTTGAAAATAGTTGCATAATCTATCAGTCCACTGGCATAAGCCTTATCGTTTAGGGTAGCCGCTGCATTGATCACATTATTGGCATCATAGATCACTTTATTGGTTGCGCTCCACAAATTTCCTAATAAGGCATTGGTACCATCTACTGCATTGCCTCCTGTAGCAAACTGAAGTTCGGAACCATTACCTGCGTTAAGCAAAATGGTTTCGCCTGTAAGCAACCCGGTTGCATCCGATATGCCATATGCAACGTTATTGGCATAAGTTCTTTGCAACCCTACCGCTATGCCTGCTAACCCTTTTGCAGAGCTGAACACCTGCACTGAAGTTGCCGCATTTGGGTTGGTGTAATCTTTTTTACACCCCGTTGCCCGTAACAGCAAAACAGCCACGCCGCCATATACTATTGATTGAATTATCTTTTTCATACAATGTTTTTTTTGAGATTAAAATTTAGCCTGGATACCGAAACTGAATGTTTTTGGAATAGGTATCGATCCAAAATCAATTCCCCGCAAAATGGTACTTTGCCCACCTGCATTTACTTCAGGATCATAGCCTTTATAGTTATCCCAACTAATAAGGTTACGCCCGCTGAAACTGATACTCAGATCGCTAAAGCCTTTCAACTTGCCAATATTATAGCTAACAGATAATTCCCTCAGTTTGGTATAAGAGCCATCATCTATTCTCCATTGTTCAATGGCATATACACCAGCAACATACCCACGCGGGATAAGACCCAGATCTTCCTGTTCAGCCACCTTACCATTGCCTACACCCTGTCGTGTACGCCAGTCTGCATTAAACATATTTACCCCCCTCACAGCATCAACCTGTATGCGGACACTTAATTTTTTTTAAGTGATCTCATTCACAAGACTCGCTGTGTAATCAGGATTAGGGTTACCAATTACCCTTCGCAAAGTAGAACCTAGAGGCAACCCCGTGGTAGTATTTCTTCCGGGTGTGTACACCAAAGCACTGTTCTGAACACCTAATTCCATTTGTGGAATACCTCCTGCATTTTTTAACAGGTTTCCACTTGCATCTGTTGCAAAGAAAGTTCCGTAGAATACGCCGATAGGTTGCCCTTCAATAATAGAAACCGGCGCACCGGCGTTGGTACTTAATAAAGTTAATGCCTGCCCGATACTTACTGCTTTGTTGCGGTTATGGTTATAAATACCGGTGATGTCCCATTTAAAATCTTTTGTAAAAACAGGGCTTCCGGTTAATGCCAGTTCGTACCCTTTATTTTTCAAAGAACCAAAATTATCCAGCAGGCTTGAGAAGCCGGAACTTGGTGCTATGAAACGGTTGATCAAAATGTCTTTTACTTTTTTGTTATACACGTTCACGGTTAAACCCAAACGATTGGAAAGAAAAGAAAGGTCTGCGCCAAATTCAATTTCCTGCTGGCGTTCCGGCTTAACATTTTCGTTAGCCAGTGTACCGCTCGAGTTCAGCGCTGTTCTTCCGATATAAGATGAAGAAGCATGTGTATTAAATCTCGAATAAGCACCAATACCCGTTAAGTTGCCACTTTCACCATACGCTATACGTAGTTTGAAGAGGTCCCACCATTTGGAAACACCCATCTTACTCCAGAAATCCGTTCCTGAAATTACATAACTGCCGCTGGCTTTGTAATAGGTTTGGTTACGTTGGTTACTTCCGAAAACAGAATATCTGTCAACCCTTACTGCACCAGTTATAAATAACTGGTTACGGTATTTGAAATTCTGCTGGGCAAATGTACCGGATACAGATAACTCGCTCCTGTCATCCACACCACCTGTGATCGTACTGGCACCATTTACGGTCTGTACAAAAGGTGCAAGACCCCTGCCTTGTAATAATAAATAATTATTTTTTTCATATTGTTGAGAAAAACCAACCGGTGTTACCGAACTGATATTGCTTGTGATATCTGCTGTATAGGTAGCACCCAGGTCGTGATTAATAGCAAAGAAATTATTGTTTCCGGTACTGGCATAACCATTTTGGGTAGGATCCAAACCAGAACCACCACCAAAGAAGGCTGTATTTACGTTATAGGCGAAAGGAGGAATAAAAGTAGTTCCGTTTTGCGCATAATTATCAATGCCCATTGTGTAATCAATTGTAAGGTGCTTGAGGGGCCTTAATTTTAAACCCATACTCGCTATTAAACGGTTAGTAGTTTGTTTCTGTTTGATATCTTCATTAACAGAAACCGGATTCGTACGCCCCTTTCCCCTACTGCCTGTATGTTTCCCAATGCATCCCTTTGATAAATGTTATGAAAGTTACCAATGATGGTAACAGAGTTCATTGGAGAATAGAATGAATTACCATCCGGCTTTTCATTCGCAGTACTATTTACATAGTTCAACCCTATATTAAAGTTTGCCCATTTATTCAGCACCTGTTCAATATTACTTCGGAAACTAAAACGCTGATAATCAGTATTGGGTATGATACCCTAGTTATAGAAATATGAACCCGAGATATAATACTTGGTTTTATCTGTTCCGCCGCTGATAGATATATTATTATCCCTACCATTCGCATTGCGGAAAATATAATCCTGGTAATCATAACGGGTAACCGGTGTGGTAGTTGTTAAAGCAGGTGATAAGATATCCTGTGTTTGCGCCCCAACACCATCAGTTGGCCCACCAAATTTAACTGGTGCCATGTTCACATCAATTCTATTGCGGAGGCTGCTCGTGAGATAGCTGGTAGAAAAAGTAATAACAGGCGTACCACTCTTACCTTTTTTTGTAAAGATCTGCACCACGCCTGCATTCGCACGGCTACCATAAATAGCTGCTGCTGCAGCGCCGTTCAATACTTCAACACGTTCAATATCACTTGGGTTAATATCAACCAACCTGCTCTGACCGATAGCACCTACCACATTCGTGCCGTCGTATCCTGATTGGGTATTGGTAACACGGTTAGTACCGTTATTTACAATCACCCCATCAATAATATATAAGGGTTCTGAAGAAGATGAAATAGAACTGATACCCCGCAACCTTACAGATAAACCTCCAGCCGGGTCTCCTGAGTTTTGTGAAATCTGTGCACCGGCAGTTTTTCCTTGCAAAGCGGCCTAAACATTGGCGGTGGCACCTTTTGTAAGGTCCTCAGCTTTTACTGAACTGATGTAACTACCTAATTGCCTTCGCGTTGTTCCGGCCGAAGTACCGGTAACAATCACTTCATCAAGTTTGGAAACACTTTCGGTAAGCTCTGCATCGACCGTATAGGTTGATGCGGAGCCGACCGTTAAAGCAGATTCTTTTGATTTGAAACCATTACTGCTAAACACTAAAATATAATTACCCGGTTTCAGGTTGGCAGTAAAAGTATAGTTACCCGCTGCATCAGTAGCAGCTCCTGCTTTGGATTATTTTACAAAAACAGAAGCAGCTTCAACGGTAGCACCTCCTTTTGCGGTTACTTTACCATTGATGCGTACCTACGCAGTCAATTGGGTTGTTGCCATGGACAGTATCAACAGAATTATTCCTGTTTTCCATCTGCCTGGCCATTGCATCAATTTAATGTTCATAGAGCAGTGTTTATTGAAATGATTACAAAATAGAAATGTCTTTTGTATAATAATTAGTTAATAAAATATCCGAAGGTGCCAGTTCAGTGATCAATATATCAATCTGATCTAATCCGCAAATCATAAACCGTTGGTGCGTATTAATCTTTTCCGAAATAGACAAAACAATTGTTTGTTTGGATGCATGTACCATTGCCTTTTTTAACTGAACAACATCCCAGTCATTATCGGTAATCCCATTTTCATCCATTGCATTCACACCAAGTAAACAGAGATCCGCATTAATTCCGTTGATCCTCGCTATGGCTTCCCCACCTGCTGCAATCTGTGAATTTCTTGAAATTTTATCGCCGATAAAAACCACTTCTATATTTGGGTGCTGCGCATATTCGTATACTGCAGGCACACTTCCGGTAAAAAAAGTAGCCCGCAGGTCTGGCGGAAGTATCCGTGCCAATTCAATAATGGTTGTTCCGCCACCAGTCAGAATAAACATATCATCTTTGATCAGCTGCACCGCCTTTTCTGCAATTATCCGTTTACTGTCTGCACGAAACACATCTGCCCGTAAGAATGAGCTATGAAAAGATTTTGATAATGCCCCTCCATGCACTTTGATAATTTTGTCTGTTTCTGCCAACTCATTCAGGTCGCGTCTGATGGTATCTTCCGACACACTGATCTCTATACTGAGATCAGACGACAGGACACGATTATGCAGGTCAATCTGACGAAGTATATAAGCCTGTCGTTCTGTTTTTAGCATTTTTATACGTGTTATGCACTAAAATAGTGCGTTTATTTGCAATATTAAAAATAAAATGGTGAAAATATTGATGTTTTATGCGTTTTTGAGGTTCTTTAAATATCCGCACAGATTCAGGCTGAGAAATAAAATAAGTTGTTAGGCCAAAAAGGCAATTCTTTCCTATGCAGCCTTAGAATTTCGCTCCCATTGAAATACTGTAAATTCGCAAATTCAATATTTCGAATCCACTAATTATACAATATGCTACCTGGCTTTCTAACAACACTTTTCAACCCACAATCTTATAATCCCAATAATTTTTTTTTGATAGCCGGCCCCTGTGTGGTGGAGAGTGAAGAATTGGTGATGGAGATAGCCGATAAAGTATCTGCCATTTGCCAACGCCTTCATATACCCTATGTATTCAAAGCCAGTTACCGCAAAGCCAACCGCACCAGTGCCGGTTCTTTTACAGGGATTGGAGATGATAATGGGTTATCACTGATTAAAAAAGTTGGCGATACCTATCATTTACCAACCACTTCCGATATTCATGCACACGAACAAGCGGCAATGGCTGCAGCTTTTATTGATATTTTGCAGATCCCCGCTTTTTTATGCAGGCAAACAGACCTGCTGATGGCCGCTGCTGAAACTGGCAAAATAGTAAACGTTAAAAAAGGTCAGTTTTTAAGCGGCCCTTCTATGAAATTTGCGGTAGATAAAATTAAAAAAGGCGGCAATGAAAACATCATGCTTACCGAAAGAGGAAATACATTCGGTTACCAGGACTTGGTAGTCGATTACCGCAATATTCCCTGGATGCAGGAACATAAAGTACCGGTGATCATGGATTGTACACATTCATTACAACAACCCAATCAAACTTCAGGCATAACCGGTGGTAACCCGCAAATGATAGCTACCATTGCGAAAGCAGCGATTGCAACGGGTGCTGATGGATTATTTATCGAAACACATCCTAATCCTTCAGCAGCAAAAAGTGATGGGGCGAATATGTTGAAGCTTGATTTGTTAGAGCCTTTGTTGGAGAAACTGGTAAAATTGAGAAAAGCAAGCATATAAAATGATATTTCATTTTCGAAATATCATTGCTTCCCTGTTGCCTTTACTAAGTATCGGCTATTTTAATGCTATCGCACAAAAACAATTCATTTTTTCCGATAAAGACTACTCTTTTAAATTAAAACTGGATTCCGTAACAGAAAATAATTGGGGCAGGCCTGACAGAACAATAAAATTAATCACAGTAACCCGTTTAATAGATCATAAAATCATTCAAACTATCGTACCCGGTAAAAATTATGTTAACGAAAATTTTAAAAATGAATTAATTATTGAGGATATTAATGTCGATGGGCATAACGATTTTAAACTTTTTGGATACCAAGCTAAACGGGAATCGGGTTACTTATTTTGGTTATTTGATCCCGTAAAAGAAAAATTTTTTCATGATGCTCAATGGGATGAAAAGCTCACTGATGCCTATGTTGACAGTAAAAACAAATGCCTTCGTTCAATGACAAAAGTAAGTGCCGGCAATTATGTGAGTGTCATCTATCGCTTTATTGGTAATAAACTGATTTTACTCGAAGAGGAAGATGATGAAAACACAAACGCTGATAGTGTACTTATCACATATAGGAAAAGAACTAATGGCAAGATGAAACTGATAAAAAAGATCCAAGTAAGCCAGAAAGATTATGAAAAAGTTGGAAAATTCCTTATGCCGCTAAATTAAATCAGTTTACCAATTCCTTATCGGATTGCGTTTGCCTGCAAGAATATAATTCTTGATATTAATCCAGAAAGCAAGAATCATATACAGGATAACCGGCGAACCTAAAGTGAGGAAAGAAATATAAATAAACCACATCCGGATACGTGAAGAAGCAATACCCAGCCGCTCACCAATTGCCGAACAAACGCCAAAGGCGTGTAATTCCATAAATTCCCTGATCTTTTGCATATTAATTGGTTTGAATTTCCTGG
>JAYTOS010000010.1:0-9232 GCA_043747705.1 Bacteroidota bacterium | reverse complement strand
AGTAAGCCCCTCGTCATAAAATTCCTGTTCAAATACACAAGGAATGCCATTAACAGAGGTAAACTCTTTACACTGCCACTCCAATGAAGCGTTCAATCCAAGATCATCCAGCATACTCGGGCGTAATGTTGAAGCAATTTTTCGAATAGTTTTAATTAAAAGGTCTGCTGTAGAGGATGCATGCTGGATCCTTTTTTTCTGCATCTCCTGCAGGTTAGCTAACTTGATATTCAACCAGTCAACGTCCATTTTTACAACCGAAGCCAGCTGTCCCAATTCATCATGTACTTCCCTGGCCAAAAACTTCCTTTCTTCTTCCCGCACGTTTTGGAGGTGTTTGGATAAATTTTTTAACTGGATATTCTTTTCTGTCAGCTCTTCCTCGATTCTTTTTCTATCAGTTACATCACGGCTGATACCTACCAATCCAATAATATTATTCTCTTCATCTTTGAAAGGTATTTTTGTTGTCAGCAGCCAGCGTTTATCCCCTTCTTTATTAAAGATGGGCTCTTCACGGTTAATAATCGGAATACCCGATTCTAATACATGTTGGTCATCTTTAATAAATTCCCCTGCAATGTCCCTGCCTAAAATATCTACCATGGTTTTGCCGAGTGTTTCTTCTTCTTTGGTAAAGCCGAGAAGTTCTATGTTGGCCTTGTTATTAATAATATGTCGTGAATTCCTGTCTTTTACATAAATATAATCAGGTATATTATCTATCAACACCCGCAGTAGTTTTCTTTCTTTCACCAACGCTTCTTCTGCTTTTTTCCGTTCGGTAATATCACGTTCGATAGAGATCCAATGTGTAAATAAACCTTTTTCGTTAGCAATAGGCACCAATGAAAAACTAATCCAGAATTCTTCCCCGTTTTTCCTGTAATTGATCAATTCCGCTTCACATGGTTCCCAATTCTCAATTGCCTGCCTTACTTTTTTAAGCACTTTTATATCTGATTTCGGACCCTGAAGAATCCGGGGAGTTTTACCAATCAACTCTTCCTGGCTGTAGCCAGTCATTTTAACAAACGCTTCATTGGCATAAATGATTTTCGGCCCAGGTAAATCGAATGGTTCCGCTTCGGTAATTAAAATTGAATCCGTGGCATTGGTAATAACCGATTCTAATAATTTTAAATGTTGTTCCGCTTTTTTCCGTTCGGTAATATCTATCATGATACCCTGTAACTGAACAGGTTTACCCATTTCAACCGTAACGGTAACAAAATCAGCCAGCCAAATTATGTTTCCATTAGCTGCTATCATGCGGTATTCAAACTGGTGTTGCTTCTTTTCTTTTGTGCTGTTAACGCAATAATCAACTGCCCAGTCTCTATCGTCAGGATGGATATGGCTGGCCCAGAAACCGGGGTTAGTAATCCATTCCTGTGTTGTGTAGCCGAGAAGCTTTTCTGCGTGTTTACTCACATAGGTAAATTGAAAAGTTTGCGCATCGGCTTCCCACACTATCCCATCAACTGTATTTACAAGATTGGTGAATTTTTCCTGCGTTTTTCTGTTCGTTTCTTCCACCGTTTTACGTTCCGTTACATCCTGCATGGCACCAATCATCCTTATCGCTTTACCATCCTTATCCCTCACAATAATAGCTTTATCTTGAACATACGCATATTCGCCGTTCGCTTTCATGTAACGGTACTCACCTGTCCAGTTTAATCCTGCACCAACTATTAATATATCTATGCCTTCAAAAACCTGTTTCCTTTCATCGGGGTGGATATTGTCGAATGAATTAATATGGTTTTCAATTTTATCTGAATTTTTATAACCAAATATTTTTTCATATCCTTCACCCCAATACAAATAATCATTAATAATATCCCAGTCCCAAATGGCATCAAACGTAGCTTTGGTAGCATATACGTAGCGTTCATTACTGATTCTTAAATCTTCTTCGGATTTTTTTCTTTCAGTAATAATCCTTCCAATACCTAATAAACCGTTGATATCCCCTGTTTCATTCCGTAAGGGAACTTTTGATGTAAGTAACCAAACAGGTGCACCTTCTTTATCAACAAAACGTTCTTCACGGTTATAAATCGCTTTACCCGTTTTAATCACTTCCATATCATCGGCGTATGCCTTTGGTCCTAAATGATTCGAAAATATTTCGAGATCTGTTTTGCCCAGTATATCCGATTCTGATGTAGCCCCAACAAGATGCATATCAACCTGGTTCGTTATAATCTTTCTTCCATGTACATCTTTTATATATATTGAATCGGGCAGGTTCCCGATTAATATTTTAAGCTGGGTCCGTTCTGCATTTAATTTTATTTCTGCCAGTTTTCTGTCTGTAATGTCCTGAACGATACCATATAATTTCACAATCTTCCCCTGTTTATCACGTAATGCCTGACCCACTGTGTAGTGGTATGCTTCAGGCTGACTGGGTAAATGCAATTGCAGGTCGAGTTCATAGCTTTCGCCCGTATCAATAGTTCTGTTAGTAGCTGCTTTCAAAATAGCAGCGTCGTTTGATAAATAAAAAGAAAAGAATTCTTCAAATGCGGGTGCCCCTTTATCAGGATCCTTCGCAAACAGCCTGAATAATTCATCCGACCAAATAGTTTTTCGGGTACCACAATCATATTCCCAATCACCCACCCCGCCTACATATTGGGCGTTTTTCATACGCCGATCATTTTCCTGAATGATCTGCTCGGCTTTCTTCCTTTCGCTGATATTACGCGATACGCCAAGCAAAAGGTTACATTCCCCGGCATCAGTAAATAAGGGTGTTAACTTTGTTTCAACAACAACATTCCCGCCTGGCAATTCCGCACTTTCTTCATAACTAATCGTTCGCCGCATGCGAATGGCTTTCTTATATTGCATGATGGCATGCCTGCAGGCATCACCTGGTAATATTTCTTCAATGGTTTTTCCAACTATCTCTTTGGTTGTCAGCCCGGTTAAATGAGTATAAGCAGGATTTACTTTTAAACACCGAAATACCTGATCAGGCTCTACCGACATTAAAAACATCAGGTCCGATGTATTATTAAAAATCAGGTTAGCCCATTCATTACTTTTATGGAGTTCCCGTTCAGCATGTTTTTTTTCAGTGATATCAATCATCACAGTAGTGATTCTTTCTTCTCCTGTACCCCGGTCTTTAAAAACAAAAGATGAAATATCAACTTTCAGGTACTCGCCATTTTTTCTTATTACGGTTACTTCCCCCCTTGCTTTACCGAACTTTTTTCTTTGCGCTAATAACTTTACCACATTCAGATCATTCTCGTCCAGAACTCTCTTTTTACCAATTTGTTTTAACTCTTCTTCAGTATACCCCAGCATTTCACAGGCATTTTTATTGGCTTCCAATATAGATCCATCAGGTTTGGTTAAAAACAAAGCACTGGGGGCATTTTCAATAATGTTTGTATATTTTTTCTCTTTAGAATCTTTGGTCAACACAGTCTCGATTAATAAATTATTGTTTTGTTTTAATTGTTCGTGTATGGTTGATAAGTTGTCATATGCCTGCTGAAGCTTCGTGTAACGGGCTTCCAGTTCAGGAATGCTGGTTTGTAAATGAACCTGATCCTCTACCTTACTCATCTGAGTTTTTTTAGCATGTTCCTATGAAAAAATTTACATTTGATATCAAGCCAGGAATTGGTTTGATATACGTAGTGCCTGACTGATTTGGTGATACAGCCAAGCCTGCTTTACAAGCTTACAAATGGATATTGGATCTTAAAAAAATACGATGTTTTAGTTATGTAAAAATACACCTAACTGATTCTAAATAAATAAGTTACTGATATGTTTGCCTTTCGTAATCGAGAATATAAAGAACGGATTTCCCCTGTTCATAAAACATAGCAGTAAGCGAAAAAACCAGTAGTGAATCCAAAATATTTTGTAGTATGCCGACTACGGTTTTAGTAAAAAAAAACCACGAGATAACGACACATACTAAAAAGGGCTGCTTTATAAGAGCAGCCCTTTGCGTTAGATAAGCTTATGTGCCTTACTTCAATTTAATCAATTGAACTACCGTTCGTTGCTTGCCTTGTATCATTTCGGCAAAGTAAGTTCCTGCATGATAGTTTTGTCCGATCAGGACAGTACTGTTAGCAGCCAGTTTCGATCTGGCATCCATTACTCTTCCAGTTGCATCCAATACAATAAGGTTTATAGGTAAGTCGCATTTACTTTCCATTTTCAGTCGGAAATAAGCAGCAGATGGATTAGGGGCAATAAATAACAGGAGCTTTTCGCTCTGCTCTTCCAAAATTATTTCTTTGGTTGTGAAAGCAGGTGATTGGCTTACACTAAAATTTTTCCCACTTGTGTAAGCTTTCACAGTTACAATTTGTAGAGCATTAGCAACATTTCCACTATTATCCTTTACAGTCCATATAACTGTCGTTTTTCCTATTGGGTAGTTAAGCGGGGCATTATTTGTCACACTGTTCACTGCGCAGTTATCCGTGGTAGTTGGCGTACCAAGGTTTACAGTAGTAGCTACTGTGGCACCTTTCAGCAGGGTAATTGTTTTACTTGATGGTGCAGTAATAGTTGGTTTCTGTGTATCGGTTATGGTTACGGTTTGCGTTGTTGTGGCAGTATAATTATGTATGTCTCTTACAACCCATTTAACCAAGGTTATACCTACCGGAAAAAAGGAAGGTGCATTATTGGTTACACTGGCTATACCACAATTATCAAAAGCCTTTGGTGTTCCCAGGTTTACCACAGCTCCGCATTTACCTGCATCATTCAATACTTGTATGTTTCCGATGCTGATTGTTGGAAATTCATTATCAATTACCGTAATCATTTGAGTTGATGTATCGGAATTCCCGTACATATCGGTTGCGGTCCATATAATTTTAACAGACCCAACCGTAAAGAAAGCCGGGGCATTATTGGTTACAGTAACTACGCCGCTGTTATCATAAGCATAGGGGATGAATAAGGCAACTGTTGCACCACATTTGCCGGTCTCATTCACAACGCTGATCTCACCCATACGTCCAATCACCGGTTTTTCTTTATCCGACACAGTTACTGTTTGCGTTGCACTTGCCAAATTACCGGCGTTGTCTATCACTGTCCATGTAATATTGGTAATCCCTATCGGGTAACTGGCCGGAGCATTATTGGTTATCGAAACAATGCTGATGTCATCTGTGATGAGTGGAGTACCCAATACCACATTGGTAGCTATATTACTAAACGGATCTGTATTCACCATAACATTAGCCGGGGCAGTAATCGTTAGTGACTGATTAACGGAGTGCTTTACAGAAAAAAACCGCGCATTGGCGGATACTGATAAAAAAAAACAAAAAATAAGCAAGGAGAGTGTTCGGGGGAGAACTGTTTTCATGGATTTGGATTTAGATTATATATCATTATCTCTGTTTTTGTACTAAAAGCTTACAAAAAGCCGAGAATGGGCTTTGAATTGGCGGAAATATCCTTAATAATTATATTAGTATTTTATATAATAAAACGGTACTTATTCCGGGTTTTCAGTATAAAACTCCGTCAAAAATCCTAATATGTATTATCATTTCATTCTAAAATAGTATGATAATGTTACGATATATACTTTAAAACGAAAAAAAAAGGAAAATATTTTAAGCATATTTCTGGCTGTTTACGTCCGTACAAACAAAATACCGTGCAAATGCACGATAAAAAACGGGGCAAAAAATAAGGGCCACTCTTTTTGGAGCGGCCCTTTTACAGTTATTAATATGGGGGAATTATCCTCTTACTTTGATCAGTTGTACTACCTGGCGCTTGGTACCTTGTATGATTTCCGCATAATATGTGCCGCTGCTGTAGTTATGGCCAATCTGGAATGTGCTGTTTGAACCAATTTTAGATTTCGCATCCACTACCCTTCCGCTTGCATCCATCACCCGCAAGTTCACAGGTATTTCATACTTACTTTCAAATTTTAATGTGAAATAAGTAGTACTTGGATTTGGCATTACAGTTATTTTCAATTCTTCTTCACTTGTGGCTGTCACTTCAGCTACTATTTTTTGTACCACGGGGCTTGAGGAAATGTATAATACAGGTGCGGTCGGTGCAGAATAATCGAAGCTGTTCCAAATTACATTCTTAGCTTCAGACTCTACTTCTGTGGCAATGAAAAGGCCTGTCATATAAATGAAACTTGTTGCAGATGACTTACTATTATCATTATCATGATGATCATCATCGTCGTTATTATAATAGCTTTTATCATTCCCACCATTCACTTGCAGCTTACCGGAAGGCATCATTATGTTTGCCGTTACCCTGGTGTCTTGACCGGTTACACTGAATTTTGTATCATCACTCCAATCATCATCATTTTTCTTCGTATCCTGCTGGCTGCCTACATAAAAATTCACTTTATAGTTATCCGGGTTAATGTATACTTTATCCCCGATACTTACACTTTTGCTTATCAGCACATTTGTGTTTGACGCAAACCGTACATATGTGTATCCTGTTTGTGTACCCTTATCAATTTGTAATTGATCTATGCTGATCGAAGATTGTGTAAAAATCAGCTGAGCACCCTCCTCGGTATGTATCGTTCCAAAAATATTACCTGTTAGGGTAACCACCGAGCCCTTCTTAATATTCAGGTTACCATAGTTCCCATTCAGGGTTACGGTACCACTCTTTACTTCATAATTAGGCAAATATTTTGTATAAGCTGTGTTATAGATCATTGCCGGTAAAGAAGGTGTAGCCATGGCATATATAGGCTGCAATATGTTTGCATATCTGTCTATATCTATTTTTGCTGCTTTTACAAATGAGCCTTGTGAAGCTACACTGCTGTATTTCTTGAATTCAGCTTCACCCTTGTTGCTCAATACACCAACACTGCCGCTCGCTACTATATTAGACTCGCCCAATTCAACTTCCTTGTACCCAATAATTGTGTATTGCTCTCTTGCAGTTACCGTAAAGTTTTTTATTGCAAAACCGCAGGAATTGGTAGCGGTAATGGACACATTCGTTATGCCGCTGTTTAACAAGGATCCACTGCCCGTACCTGCGCCACTGCCAATAGTAGCACCGGTAAGTACATACGTTACTGAAGCCGTTGGTGTAGCTGAAACGGTTACTGTATAGGTAACAGGAATTGAACCGGATTGCAGTGAAATATTAGAGGGTGCTACAGTAAATACAGGTGTGGAACATGATATGGATGCTTTAACAGCAAAATCATAAGAAGCTTCATCGCAATCATTGTTATTAATGATAACCGTTGCATTCTTGTTACCTGCAGAAGCTGAGTTAAACGTTATTACAAAAGTGGTACTGCTGTTTGTAGCTATGGTGATTGGCAATATGATACCACTTCTTGTAAAGTCCGTTGCATTAGCACCGCTGATAGCAATAGAAGAAATAATCAACGCGCCTGAACCGGTGTTTTGTATTGTGTACATTTTACTTACTGCAGTACCAGGTAAGGTAGAACCGAAATCAGTGTTATCGGCAGTTAGAGGAGTGACGTCCCCTTTAAGAATAGTTATATTATTTCCGGTGATATTTATTTCAGGTGCAACTACTGTAACAAGCTGTTGTGCCGTAGCAACGTTATTGCTATTATCTTTTACTGTCCAGGTTACTGTAGTAATTCCCAATGGGAATATGGTGGGTGCATCATTGGTAATAGTGGAAACCGCGCAGTTGTCGGCCGTTACCGGAGTGCCTAATACAACGCCCGTTGCACCGCAACCTGAATTCGTGCTTACCAGTACAGGAGATGGGGCTGTAATGGTTGGATTTACATTATCAACCACCGTAACCACCTGCGTAGCGGTTGCAGTTAAACCCGCTCCATCTGTAACAGTCCAGGTTACTGTAGTGTTTCCTTTAGGAAAACTGGCAGGTGCATTATTCGTTATTATCAAAACAAATGTACAATTATCTGTAGCTAAAGGTGTACCCAATGCAACACCTGTGGCATTGCATCCTGCGTTCGTAAATGCGGATATAGCTGGTGGAGCAATAATGGTTGGGGGCTGTACATCTTTTACCGTAACAGTAAAAGTTTTGCTTGTACTGTTATTACTGGCATCCGTAGCGGTAACGGTAACAGTAGTAGTTCCACCGGCGAATACAGTACCGGGGTTCTGTGAATATGTAATTGTTATCGGCAGACCTGAATTATCAGTTGCTGTAGCTGTAAAATTCGCTGTCGCGCCGCATGTCCCAGTCACATTGTTTAGTGTAATATTAACAGGCACTGTTAATACCGGAGGTACAATATCAACGCCCAGAACAACTACAACTTGTTGGGTTTGCTGGAAAATGTTTCCATTAAGGTCATCGTATGTCCATGTAATACTATAAGTACCAGGTGTGTTATAAGTTCCCAGACTTGCAGTGGTTGTTGTTCCTGTTACCGTACCTGCGCAGTTATCAATGGCTGTAGGGAATACAGTAATTACTCCGGGTGTTGCCAGGGTTAAAGTTGGCAATGTTCCAACTACAGGCTGAGGAGGAAGGTTATCTACCACTGTAATTATTAACGGTGCAGAAACAAGTATATCATGTCCATTATTTACGCTGATGGTATAAGAACCCCCTTGTGTGGCTACATACGTGTTAGCAGTAGCACCGGGAATAATAACCGCATTTAAATACCATTGGTAGGCAATACCAGGATTTGGTGATGACAGTGTAACGGAACTGGAAGGACAAAAAGTAGTAGGCCCGCTTGCTGATATAGGAGACAAAGCAGATACATTAAGCGTAAAGCTTGAAGTAATCACACAATTCACAAAAGGTAATGTTACTGTATATACACCACTTGCTGTTGTCTGCGCATTAGTAATAGAAGGGTTCTGCAGGGCTGATGCAAATGAATTCGGACCGTCCCATGTATACGTAGTTCCACCAGTAGCAAATAACTTAACTGTACTGCCTATACCAAATACAGTTCCATTAGATGACGCAGTATAAGGTGGTAAAGAATATGCGGAACAGGTTCCATTAATTTTAAAATCAGACCAGTTAGAACTGGTTCCCTGTAAAGCGAAATTTTGAAGTGTACCATTATTACCGTTTGCACTGGAATCGGCAAGCGTTGTAAATGAAGAGTTATCTGCATTGAGAAAACCCTGGTTGAATTTGTAATACGCTACCAGGCCATTTCTTGCAGACTGGGCTAATTCACAATTTCTGTTATTAATGATCTCACATTGGTTCAATGCCCTGTTCCATA
>JAYTOS010000009.1:0-1915 GCA_043747705.1 Bacteroidota bacterium | reverse complement strand
TCAGGATCATGGATTGGAAAATCAGCTGGATTGGAAATTATTGGAAGTGGCCCAACCGGCATTACAACAAAAAGAAAAAGTTACAGCAGCTTTTGATATCAAAAATACCGATCGAACAACAGGAACTATTTTATCAAACGAAATAACAAAATTGTATAAGGCAGCAGGATTGCCGGATGATACCATCCATTTTAAATTTACTGGAACAGCAGGCCAAAGTTTTGGCGCCTTCAATACAAAAGGAGTTACGTTGGAACTGGAAGGCGATGCCAATGATTATTTTGGTAAGGGATTGAGTGGCGCGAAACTTATCATCTATCCATCGAAACAGGCAACATTTGTACCTGAAGAAAATATTATTATTGGCAATGTGGCCTTTTATGGTGCCACTTCGGGCGAAGCCTATATAAGAGGTAAGGCCGGTGAAAGGTTTGCCGTAAGAAACTCCGGTGCCAATGTAGTTGTGGAAGGCGTGGGCGACCATGGCTGCGAATACATGACCGGCGGGTATGCAGTGATACTGGGCAGTACCGGCAGAAACTTTGCAGCGGGTATGAGCGGTGGCATTGCCTACGTATATGATGTTAACGGGCAATTTGACCAGCTATGCAATAAAGAAATGGTTGACCTTGACCGATTGGATGAACAGGATATGCAATTACTGCACGATATGATTTCAAGACATTATGCATACACGGCAAGCAGTGTAGCCAGGTTTGTATTGGATGATTTTGAAAACCAGTTGAAAAACTTTGTAAAAGTATTTCCGAGAGATTATAAGAAGGTATTAATGGATAAAGTTGAAAAATCAAAAGTAAAGAGCTAGCATATTTTGAATTTTAAATGTTAACGCCATTTAAAATTCAACATTCAAAATAAAAAAAATGGGCAAACCAACAGGTTTTATAGAATTCACCAGGGAACTTCCTTCAAAGCGTTCGCCAAAAGAGCGGGTGAATGATTACAATGAGTTTGTGGAAAGGTTGCCCGAACAAAAACTCAACCAGCAATCTGCACGATGCATGAATTGCGGGGTACCGTTTTGTCATAGCGGCTGCCCCCTGGGAAATATTATTCCCGAATTCAATGATGCTGTTTATAGAAAAAGCTGGCATGAAGCGTATGAAATCTTAAGTGCCACTAATAATTTTCCTGAATTTACAGGTCGTATTTGTCCCGCACCCTGCGAAACTGCCTGCGTGCTGGGCATTAATCAACCACCTGTTACTATTGAAGAAATTGAAAAGCATATTATTGAGATTGCATTTGATAAAGGATTTGTGCAACCCCGCAAACCCAACATTAGAACAGGAAAAAAAGTAGCTGTGATAGGTTCAGGCCCGGCAGGCATGGCTGCCGCTGCGCAATTAAATTATGCCGGACATGCAGTAACTATTTATGAAAGGGATGATATGCCCGGAGGTTTGTTACGATATGGCATCCCCGATTTTAAACTGGAAAAATGGGTGGTGGAAAGAAGGGTTGCATTAATGGAAGAGGAAGGGGTTGTATTTAAATGCAATGCCAATGTGGGTGTCAATACCAGTATCAATGATCTGCTGCGGGAATTTCATGTAGTGGTTTTGGCGGGAGGTTCAACCATTCCACGTAACCTGAATATACCGGGAAGGGAATTAAAAGGTGTTCATTTTGCCATGGATTTTCTGAAACAACAAAATAAAAGGGTAAGCAATAAACCCGTAGAAGGTGAGGATATTTTTGCTACAGCCAAAAACGTAGTGGTTATTGGCGGTGGTGATACAGGCAGTGATTGTGCAGGAACCTCTAACAGGCATGGAGCCATCTCTGTAACACAATTCGAATTAATGCCCAGGCCACCTGAGAGCAGAACGCCTGTTATGCCCTGGCCCAGTTATCCTATGACATTGAAAACAACTTCTTCACACGAAGAAGG
>JAYTOS010000008.1:0-2120 GCA_043747705.1 Bacteroidota bacterium | reverse complement strand
ACATCATATTCTTCATGGGCGTTCTTCCCGCACCGGCGGGATTCCTCCTTCAAAATAACGGCAAATATAACCAATCAACCCGCTGTAACACCTTTTAACACCTCTGCTTAACTAAAATCCTGCAAAAAATTCTTGTTTTCAGAAAAACTGACTTAACATTGCAATGGAAACCAAATTGGTTCAGCCTTCACTTAGCTCTCGGCACAACCGGTTTACTCTCTTTCCGATCAAAACAAATCATAACCCTATCTGAGTTCCGATTTTCTTAGACTGGATTTTTTAACCTTTGACAAATTGATTTCCCCTATTAACAGATTTTATTTTTTATGTACGACATTTTGCAATTAAATGACATGCTCCTGCCTGAGTTGCTGGATATTGCCGAGCAACTAAATATTTCCGGCGCTAAGAAACTGGATAAACAGGGACTGATCTACAAAATATTAGATGGGCAGGCCGTTCAGGCCAGTGAAACCAAGGAAGATCCCAAGAAAAAGGTTGCCCGTGCCCGCAAGCCGGTAACCTTAAAAACGGCCAACGGAACCGAAGAAGCAGAAGTGATGCAGGAAGCGCCTGCTGCCGCAGCCCCACAAGTGATTGAAAAAGCCCTCCCTAAAAAAGGGCCTGTTCGTAAGCCCAGGAACGAAGCGCCTGTTGCTCAAACAGATGCGGAACATAGCCAGCCAATGGAGCCCCAGGACACGTCGTCGGCCGAAAACACTAACAACGATATTAATGGCGACCAACCGGGAGAAGCGGGATCAGTGCAGGAATCTGCCCAACACCAATACCCCCGCCAGCAACAGCGCAAAGAGCCCGCGTTTAACATTGAATTTGAAGGTGTTATTTTAGGCGAAGGCGTTTTGGAAATGATGCCCGATGGGTATGGCTTCCTTCGCTCATCAGATTATAACTATTTATCCTCCCCTGATGATGTATATGTTTCCCCATCGCAGATTAAATTATTCGGTTTAAAAACCGGCGATACCGTTCATGGTTCTGTTCGCCCACCAAAAGAAGGTGAAAAATATTTTGCCTTATTAAAAGTTGATAATATTAACGGCAAACGGCCCGATGAGGTTCGCGACCGCGTGCCCTTCGATTATTTAACGCCCTTGTTCCCCTTTGAAAAGCTGAACCTTTTTACCACCTCTACCAATTACAGCACCCGGATCATGGATATTTTCACGCCTATTGGTAAGGGCCAGCGTGGATTGATCGTGGCACAACCCAAAGTGGGTAAGACCATGTTATTGAAAGAAGTGGCCAACGCCATTGCGGCCAACCATCCTGAATGCTACCTGATGGTTGTATTGATCGATGAACGCCCCGAAGAAGTTACCGATATGGAACGCAGCGTTCGCGCCGAAGTAATCGCCTCTACGTTTGATGAGCCTGCTGAAAAGCACGTGAAAGTGTCTGCCATCGCCCTGCAAAAAGCAAAACGTTTGGTTGAGTGCGGTCACGATGTGGTGATTTTATTAGATTCTATTACACGTTTAGCACGCGCACACAATACAGTTGCGCCTTCTTCCGGTAAAGTTTTATCCGGTGGTGTGGAAGCCAATGCGATGCAGAAACCGAAACAGTTCTTTGGCGCTGCACGTAAAATTGAACATGGCGGATCTTTAACCATTCTTGCCACCGCCTTAATTGAAACCGGCAGTAAAATGGATGAAGTGATCTTTGAAGAATTCAAAGGTACCGGCAACATGGAGTTGTTACTCGACCGCCGGTTAGCCAACAAACGCGTGTTCCCTGCCATTGACCTTACCGGCTCTTCCACCCGTAGAGATGACCTGTTGTTAGATAAAGAAGTCCTCCAAAGAATGAACCTGTTGCGTTTATACATCAACGATATGAATACCGAAGAATCAATGAACGAATTATTAAAAAGAATGAGAGGAACAAAAGACAATGAAGAATTCTTAATGTCGATGAATCGCTAATCATTGATTTGATATTCTATATGAAAAGAGGCCCTGAAGTACAGGGCCTCTTTTCATATAGAATATCAAACGTAGGATTAGGTAGAATAAGCGCGAATCCGCTCCCCGATAGCATTTCCGCTATTTACTTTTTTGTCTTGATACAAAAAAGTAACAAAAAAAATCAAGGCT
>JAYTOS010000007.1:0-6459 GCA_043747705.1 Bacteroidota bacterium | reverse complement strand
AAAGTAAATAAACCACCTAAAAACAAAGTTATGAGAAAGTTCATTTTTACCGCAAATGTTATCGCATTGATTGCCCTGGTTCCTGCTGTTTTATTCGGTTACCTGCACAGTACTGCCGTTAGTACAGACGCCAAACAAAACATAGAAATAGTAAAAGATGTAACCAATGGCCAGGATGAGGGTATTACTTTACATATGGTAAAAAGTTTTTAACGCATGCATTGCTGCAAGACGTGTTATAAATATGTATAAGACCTTATGAAAATAACTGAGTATAAAAAAATAATAGTCCTGACAGCAATTTTAACTCTGCTGATAGGTAATTTATATGCCCAGTTGGAGAAAATAAGTCAAATTGATTCTTTAATGAAGCGGGTGAATAAAAATGGAATTTTCAATGGGAATATCCTTGTAGCAAAAGATGGTAAAATAATTTTTAGCAGCAGCTTGGGATATGCAGATGCGTTGAGACAAAAAATGCTGACTACCGATTATAGATTTAATATCGGTTCAATTACAAAAGAATTTAGTGCTGTATCTATCCTGAAATTACAGGAACAGGGTAAATTAAAACTGGATGACAAGGTTTCAAAATTTATTACCGCCTTACCGAAATGGGCAGATAAAATTACGATAAAAAACTTACTTCAATACACAAGTGGCTTACCTGACATTAATTGGAATACGATAAAAAGCGATGAAGATGTATTAAATGACTTGAAAAAAATTGATACACTTTTATTTGAGCCGGGAACAAATTCTAATTATAATAATAACAACGTTTTATTAAGGCAGTTTATCGTGCAGAAAATTACAGGCATGCCCTTTAATTTATTTGCTGAAAAATATATATTTGCCCCATGCAACATGTATTCTTCTTTAATGAATCCATCAAAGGATGTTAAGGATATAGCGAAATCGTTTACAGATGATTTTATTGAAGACCCAACGGATTTACCCATTTCAGGTGTCGCTTTTGTAACTACATATGACCTGTTTCAATGGGTTATGAATCTGCATAATGAAAAGTTGATTAATAAAAAATCTATTTACGAATCAGGCCAGGCCTTTCGGGCAGCTCAGTCAGGGTTGGGCAATGTAACTTTTGAAAATACAACCCTAAAAGAGCATCAACATGATGGGCAATCAAGAAATTTTGAAGCATTCATGTACTCAGATGTACCAGAAAAAATCGTCATCATTCTCTTGACCAATAATAAAAACGGGAAACTTTCAGCTATTACTACTGCTATTAAAGCGATTCTGAAAGAGCAACCATACAGCATCCCGAAAAAGTCAATATACAA
Organism: Bacteroidota bacterium; assembly: GCA_043747705.1. Classification (GTDB taxonomy): domain Bacteria; phylum Bacteroidota; class Bacteroidia; order Chitinophagales; family Chitinophagaceae; genus Sediminibacterium. The sequence continues at coordinate 5,152 of JAYTOS010000007.1, read as the reverse complement.
ATATTTAAAAAAATATACCGACAGTTTAAAAATAGAAGAAGTCATATCTATTTATACTAATCTAAAAGCAACAAAAAATAATGAATTAGATTTTCAAAGTGAAGATGATCTAAATATGCTTGGTTACGATTTATTAAATGCCAAACGAATCAATGATGCTATTCAAATATTAAATTTAAATATGCAGCAATTCCCTTTTTCAGCCAATGTTTATGATAGTATGGCTGAAGCTTATTACCTAAAAGGAGATTTAAAATCTGCCGTCATCAACTATAAGAAGTCTTTTGCGATAGACCCTAAAAATGAAAATGCAAAACAGATGATTGAAAGAATTGAGAAGGTTAATTAGAGGATACGCCCAACGATAAAATATAGGGATAAGCGGGGTTAGCGAATAGATATAAATAGGCATGTATAATTACTTAACCACAACAAAACAGGTGCTCCTGAATGAAAACAGTTATAAACTTCCCGATAGAAATAATATCTGCCCGGTAAAATAATTAACCTGTTTGATCTCCCATTCTTCTTTATTTAAAGCTATCGATTTAAAAATTGGTTACTATTTGGCTGAACAAAACTTTACCTTTGTTTGAAACAACCATCCGTTTTATGTGGCTGAACAATATTCTGGAAACAATAGGCAATACCCCCATCATCAGGCTTAATAAGGTTACCAAAGACATTCCCGCCATTGTGCTGGCAAAAGTGGATTATTTTAATCCCGGCAACTCTATCAAAGATCGTATGGCTTTGAAAATGGTGGAAGTAGCCGAACAGCAGGGCAAACTAAAACCCGGCGGTACCATTATTGAAGGCACCAGCGGCAATACCGGCATGGGGCTGGCATTGGCAGCCTGTGTGAAAGGTTACAAATGCATTTTTGTAACAACCGATAAACAATCCAAGGAAAAAGCAGATATACTTAAAGCAGTTGGTGCGGAAGTAATTGTTTGTCCTACCAACGTACTTCCCGACGACCCCCGCAGCTATTACAGTGTTGCCAAACGGTTAGCAAAAGAGATCCCCAATTCAATGTACATGAACCAGTATGATAATCTGGCCAACAGGCAGGCACACTATGAAAGTACGGGGCCTGAGATCTGGGAACAGACGGATGGCAGGATCACACACCTTGTATGCACAGCCGGAACCGGTGGAACTATTACCGGAACAGCGATGTACTTAAAAGAGAGAAATCCTAATATCAAAATATGGGCGATAGATGTGTTTGGATCACTACTGACCAAATATTATAATACCGGCGTGATTGATATGAATGAGGTACACCCTTATATTTCAGAAGGTTTTGGTGAAGACTTTGTTCCGGAGAATTACGACATGAGCGTAATAGACCTTTTTGAACAGGTAACCGATAAAGATGGCGCAGTAATGGCCAGAAGGATTGCCAAAGAAGAAGGATTATTCTGCGGTTACAGCGCAGGCAGCTGTTTGCAGGGATTGATGCAATTAAAATCTACCCTTACCAAAGAGGATGTGGTGGTTTGTATATTTCACGATCACGGCAGTCGGTATGTGGGGAAAATTTATAATGACCAGTGGATGATGGAACGTGGTTTTCTTGATGTTAAATCATTTAAAGACATTGTAAATGGAAGAAGTGCCAAAAGGCTGGTAACCATTGAGCCCACCTATACTGTTGCGGAAGCGGTAGAAATGATGAAGAAATATGATATTGAACAGATACCCGTAATCAGAAACGGGGAGCCTATCGGCGCAGTAAGTGAAAGCGGTTTATTTCAAAAAGTGTTCAGTAACCCTGAGATAAAAAATGCGAGTGTGGAAAGTGTATTGGAGCCCTCCTATCCCGTTGTTGATTTTGATACGCCGGTGGAAAGACTGGGTAACCTGATCACTAAAGAAAATGGTGCTGTACTGGCAAAAGATGAGAAAGGAGAATTGCATATTGTTACTAAATATGACGTGATACAGAGCCTGGCAAAATAAAATTTTCACACAAGCATCCTGCAGTAATACCCTTACGTATCTGACAATATGATCTCAACCCGCCATGATGTTTTCCTCACAGTTGCACAGCATAAGAGCTTTTCCAAAGCCAGCCAGGTATTGTATATATCGCAACCTGCCATCAGCAAGCACATCAAATCGCTGGAAGAATATTATAAAACAAAGTTGTTTGACAGAAAGGGCATCCAGATAGAACTTACGCCGGCCGGCAAACTTCTTTTTGAAAAACTAACAGAAGTAAAACGCATACAGGAACAGACCGAGTTTGAAATATCTACTATTAAAGATGTATTGCAGGCAAAGGGCGTGTTGAAACTTGGTGCGAGTACCACGGTAGCCTTATATATTCTACCCAAAGTATTGTCTTCTTTTAACCAGCATTACCCTCAGATCAATATCAGTTTATTAAACCGTAATTCAGAACTGGTGATGGAAGCATTACTGAACCAGGATATTAATTTAGGGATCATCGAAGGGCGCGTAAAGCTGACGAACGTTGATTACCAGCCTTTTTTAACCGACCAGGTAGTGGCGGTATGCAGCAAGAAGAGTCCGATAGCCAAAAGAAAAAGTTATACTGTAAAAGAGATCATTTCCATGCCACTCGCCATAAGGGAAAGAGGAAGCGGCACATTGGCCGCATTAAAATATTCCCTTGAAAAAAATAAGGTCAAATTAAGCGAACTGGATATTAAAGTAAGGTTAGGCGGTACTGAAGCTTTAAAAAATTTCCTGATTGAATCTGATTCATTGGGGTTTTTACCGCAACGCTCTATCATGAAGGAGTTAAAATATGGCGAGTTGACAGAAATCCATTTTGAAGGCCTCCATATTGAGCGGAATTTCTATTTTATCCAGCGCAAAGGCGAGAGCAGCGAATTGAATAAAAGTTTTATCAAGCTGGCACAAAAACTGTATAGCTTATAGTTATAGGTTATAATAACTATGTATGATTTAGGTTATACCCATGGCTTACTTTTGACCTGTGGAAACCTTAACAGCAACAACTTCTCTATTAAAAAACCTCGAATGCTCATCCTGCAAGAAATCATATTCCTTTTTGGAGGTGCAAACGTATGCCACCTGTTGTAACCGTCCTTTGGTTGCAACGTATGAACTTTCTATTCTGCCTAAAAAAATACTTACAAACCGGCCATTGAATATGTGGCGCTATGCAGAATGGTTACCCGTTATCAATGAAGCCAATATTGTAAGCCTTGGGGAAGGCTGGACACCTATACATCCTTTATATAAGTTGGCTGCACAACTTGGCCTTAAGAAACTACTATTAAAAGATGAAGCTGTGAACCCAACCGGTTCTTTCAAAGCCCGCGGATTAAGTGTAGCCATTTCGAAAGCCAAAGAATTGGGTATATCACATTGCATCATACCCACTGCCGGTAATGCGGGTGGTGCCTTAAGTGCCTATGCTGCTAAAGCACATATTAAGGCAACGGTTATTATGCCCAGGCATACCCCTGAAACACTTAAAGAAGAATGCATCTCGTATGGTGCCGATTTGATTTTGATAGACGGACTGATAGATGCATGCGGAAAAAAAGCAAGACAGCTATCTGAGCAAACGGGGGCTTTTGATATGTCGACCATGAAAGAACCCTATCGGCTGGAGGGCAAAAAAACACTGGGTTTTGAAATAGCGGAACAGCTAAACTGGCGGCTGCCCGATATTATCATTTATCCTACCGGTGGGGGTACCGGTTTAATAGGTATGTGGAAAGCTTTTAAAGAAATGCAGCAGCTTGGCTGGTTAACCGGGAAGCTGCCCAAAATGATCATTGTTCAATCTGAAAATTGTAATCCTATGGTACAAATGTTTGAAACCGGAATTTTTCCGGATAATTTTTCGGCTGAAGCATCGCTTGCCTACGGGCTGGCTGTTCCTTCGCCTTTTGCAAAAGACATGATACAACAGGTAATCAGGGAAAGTAAAGGAACGGCCATAACGGTTAGCGAAGAAGAAATGACGAATGGCATGGAAGCGTTCAATGCAGCTGAAGGAATGTTGTTATCCCCCGAAGGCAGCGCCACTTATATGGGCCTTAAAAAACTGATCGAGAAAGACTATGTTCATGAGGATGAAACTGTATTGTTATTCAATACAGGCGCATGGTTTAAATACAGGTAAGTTTTTACCATCGCCTTAATTGATCTGATGTAAATATCCATGATGCGGTAACTACCTGCTTATTGCTGTCCACCATGTACCATGGCGATCGCCTGGCGGCAGGATTTAAAAGAATATGCATATCCTGTGCCGGCATATATCCTTCTAACAATAGGAAAATCTTTTTCCCGGTTTGTTTATGAATGGCCATATCAACCACTATTTCCGCATGGCCCGGTGCGCCAGCTTTGACCAATACATCCCCTATTTGAATGGTTGAAAAATGGGCTACGGGTTTTAACTGCTGTTGTAATGAATAAGTACCACAGTTAATGAATACCGTTTCCATAAACCGCATGAAATTTTCCCGGGTACGGGTCATATCCCCTCTTACGAAATTTGAAAATTGGTAAAAAGAACGGTTATCTTTTGGAAAACGGATACTGTCGTACATTTCTCTGGCAAAGAAATATTCTGCCCGTAGGCGCATAACTGCATCCGCACACTGTTGCAGGTCTTTCTCTCCGATAAAAATATCAATAACGGCATAATGCAATGACTGGTTTATTTTAGGCCTGTGATCGAAAAGGTAAACGATATTGTCTTTCCGCAACGGGAGATTTCGTAAATAAGCAGCAAAAGAATTATGGGAAATGGTTACCCTTTCGAACCCCTCCGGCAAAGGGATCTGACTGATGGTTTGCATTGAACTATTAAACACAGGTACGGGTTGTGCCAGGCACGAGAAGGTTATTAACAAACAGGCAACCGACAGGTATGGTGTAACAAAGGTTTTTCGCATAAGCTATTTTAATTTACAGATGCGCAGTATATTTTTTTACATAGATTAACCTGTTAAAGCTTTCTAAAGTATTTTAGCAGATGCTTAGTTGTAGAGATCAGATGAACAGGATAATCGTATTGCCCTACCCCCCTAAACGGATTATTTCATTAGTGCCATCTCAAACAGAATTGTTATTTGATCTGGGGTTGGAAGAAGAAGTAATCGGCATCACCAAATTCTGCGTGCACCCCGAA
>JAYTOS010000006.1:0-2193 GCA_043747705.1 Bacteroidota bacterium | reverse complement strand
CTGCTGAGGGCATCATGCATACTTTTACCTGGCCGGTACCCATAGGAGTTTTGATGAAAATGAGGTTCTAAACACTTCTCTAAATCAACACGTACTACCACCTGTTGGGCTATCCTGTCCAGTAATGTGGGCAGGCCTAACATTGTTTTACTACCATCCTTTTTGGGAATGCTGACTGCCTTGATACTCTTGGGAAAATAACTACCTGATGCAAGGCGTGCCCACAGCCCGTACAATAGTTTGCTGCGGTGCCTATGAAGATACGCCCACTCCATCCCATCACTACCGGCTGCTTCGCCGCCTTGCTTTACATGCCTGTACGCTTCCCATACCATCATCGTGGTAATGGCTACGCTTACTCCTTGTTTGGAAAACAGTTCCATCATTCCTTGCGGTTGTTTTGTGTTTACCAATTTTATCATCTTGTGTACCCCTTCGCTACTGCCAACTTTCGAAGGCTATCAACACTACTACGGGTACATCCGCCCCTGTGGCTGGTTTGTGAAGGCCTATTACTTCTTACGGGTGCTCCGCTTGAAGATTCTGCCTCTATGCCGGTTGTACGTTCTGGCGCACCTGCGAACGATTTTACCTACCTGAAAGCATAATCAACCAGTACAGGTTCTCCAGTTCCGCCCATGCGCCTGTCTGTAAGTCCCGGCGGCTTTATCCCGGATGCAGTTAACACTTCTGGCAACTTCTAACGAATGTTAACTCATTCGAAACAATCATGTGCATCGTTCCTTTTTACATCGGTAGCAATTATCGAGACCTCACAGCCGCTTCACTGTACCTTCGGCTCTTACAGACGCACCTGTTGCATCGTTCACCACCTCGCTCCTTAGAACAACGCAGCATGCAACCGGTTTGATGGTGAAGGTTGCTCTACTTCTCCCATCGAGAGACCTGCTCTCATCACATAGGCAGCTTCGCTGGACACACACACGATATTTGCAAAGGCGGGGCTGCACAAACTTATTTCAGCAGTTCGCTGCCAATCTTTGGTTATGGGCAGACCGTTCAGTAATTAGCTTTACGTTTTCATCAAGATTTCGTTCCGTTATGTGCATCGTTATGGGGGCGGACACAGCAACAAATATCCCGTGATCATTATATTAAAACTTATTGATAAATATTTAAAAAATCAATAACCATTCATCATCTATATCGGGCTATTTATTACATATAGATAAGATAATAATATTAAAATATTTATTATTAACTGATCATATACGCATTCACCAACTGTATCAACCCATTTGCCTTTTCATATAACTCCTGCATTTTTTCATTAGCCACTGTTGGAGTGTACAATTGCCATTCTATCTCATCCATTAATGCATTCAGTTGAAGGCTGATCCCGATGGGCATCCCCTTGCTGTCCATTTTTTCGCTGATGGATTTTTTATTCAGTTCTTCTAACGGTATGGCTAGTTTATGAGAAAGGAATTGTTTCAGCGAATGGTTCAGCGAATGGTAAAACGCCGGGCTGTCATTTGTATTTAATCCCGCTTCCGCGGCAGCCAAAGGATTTTGCTGGTTAGCTATGATCTCGGTTACCGGCTTTTCTTCCTGTTCTTTCTTTTCTGCTTTCAGGGCCGCGGTGATAAGGTCAGCGTCTTTTTTCCTGTCTTTCTTTAACCAGAATATCAAACCAGAGATGATGAGTATTGCCATAATGCTGGCCACCCGCAAACGGTTACTGAAAACCCTTGTTAAATAAGCCGGTTTCTCTTTGTTGAAGGCAGATGTATCAATGGACTTTGGCTTGCCCGTTCCCTGTGTTACAGTAAAACTGACCGGCTTCGTGGCAACGGTTTTATATTTTGCGTCCCTGGTGTCAAAATAGCTGAAAGTGATGGGTGATATTGTGTAATTGCCAGGGCTTGAAACAGTAAAAGGAAAATCAATGATCTTCCTTCCGCTAACCGGAACTGTTGTTTTATAAATATCATCCGTGGTTTTGGATTCAAATCCTTCCAGCCCTGCGGGCCAGGTTACTTCGGGCGCTGTTACCATTTGCATGTTCCCAATACCGCTGATGATCACCGTGAGCGAACCGGCATCATCTGTGCTGAAATTATTTTTAGCCATTGATGCACTGATATCAAAACGACCTACAGCGCCTTTAAAATTCGCCGGCTTGTCTGCATCAGGCAATGGTTTTACCAGTATGGTGAGTGGTTTGCTTTG
>JAYTOS010000005.1:0-10087 GCA_043747705.1 Bacteroidota bacterium | reverse complement strand
TTAGCCAATTCCAATTCGAGCCTTGATACGGACCGTAAATATGTGCAGACGATCATAGATATGCCCAGTCCTTCTGTATTTGTGTACACGTTACCCAATATCATGATCGGGGAGATCTGTATCCGGAATCATTTTAAAGGAGAAACCGCTTTGTTCGTGTTTGAGCGTTTTGATGCTGTTTTCATGGAACAATATGTAAACAACCTGATGAATAATGGTATTTTACAGGTCTGTATTTGCGGATGGGTTGAATTACTGGAGACTGAATATAAAGCTGTTTTATTTTTGGTAGAAAAAAAAGCAAATGAACAAACCAATATTTTTACGGCCCAAAATATGATTACACTATTTCAGATAGAAAATGTATAAAATGAGTACAGGGGTTTTTATTGCAGGCGCAGGAGCCATAACAGCCATAGGTAATAATATTGCCGAATGCCTTTCCGCATTTGAAAAGGAAGAGGCGGGCATGGCCGGTATCACGTATCTCGAAACCATTTATCGCGATACAATCCCGGTTGCAGAAGTAAAATTGAGTAACCAGCAACTGGCCGCCATTTCAGGACTTCCTGCACAAAGCAGCCGCACCACCCTGCTAAGCAGCATCGCTGCCAAAGAAGCTTTGGATAATGCAGGTATTGAAAATATTTCTTCCTTACGTACTGGTTTTATTTCTGCCAATACGGTTGGAGGAATGGATAAAACAGAAAAATTCTTTGCCGATTTTCTTTCGGACTCATCTAAAGGGCGGTTGCGGGAAGTGATCAATCATGAATGTGGCTCTGTTACCGAATTGGTGGCCAACCGACTGGGTATTCACCATTATATGAGCACCATCAGTACGGCCTGTTCTTCTTCGGCTAATGCAATCGCATTTGGTGCAAGGCTAATCAAACACGATATGCTTGATTTGGTAGTTGCCGGCGGAGTAGACGCATTGACAAAATTTACACTCAATGGCTTTAATACGCTGATGATACTGGACAGGCAATTCTGTAAACCATTTGATGAAGAAAGAATGGGTTTAAATCTCGGAGAAGGTGCAGGTTACCTGGTACTGGTATCAGACAAAGTTGCGGCATCCATACAAAATAACTTGTACGCAAAACTCAGTGGCTATCAAAATGCCAATGATGCCTATCACCAAACAGCTTCTTCGCCCGATGGAACAGGATCTTTTCTTGCTATGACAGGTGCTTTAGCCCGAAGCGGGCTGCAGCCTTCCCATATCGATTACATAAACCTGCATGGTACCGGCACACAAAATAATGACCACGCCGAGGGCACTGCCATTAAACGCTTATTTACGGCACCTTATCCAAAAATGAGTTCAACCAAATCATACACCGGGCATACATTAGGTGCAAGTGGTGGTATTGAAGCGGTATTGTCTGTACTATCCATCAAACACGGTATGGTATATCCAAACCTCCGTTTTAAAACACCGATGGCTGACCTGGGTTTTATTCCGCAAACAAGTTTTTTAAAGAACCAGGAGATTCAACATGTGCTGTCTAATTCATTTGGCTTTGGCGGCAATTGCACATCATTGATCTTTTCAAAATTGTGAGCATGAAAATATACATACAGGCAACAGCTGCCATTTCACCACAAAATACATTCGGACAGGTTCCTTTTCTGACTGAGCCTACAACCTATACCGGTAACCGTTTACAAACCATAGAACCTGATTACAAGAATTTTATTGATGTGAAATTATTACGGAGGATGAGCCGTATTATCAAAATGGGTGTGGCGGCTGCTTCGGCCTGTTTACAGGAAGCCAACGAAACCAACCCTGGCGGCATTATTACAGGAACCACGTATGGATGCCTGAAGGATACGGGTGTTTTTTTAACTGAAATTATTCAGCGTAATGAAGAAATGCCACCACCTACCGCCTTTATACAATCTACTCACAATACAGTTGGGGCGCAGGTTGCGCTTATGCTGAAGTGTCATAATTATAATAACACGTTTGTTCACAATGGGTTCTCCTTTGAAAGTGCCCTGTTAGATGCAATACTGTTATTAAAAGAGAAAGAAGCTGATACTGTTTTGGTGGGAAGTGTAGATGAATTAACAGATAACAGTTATACTGTTTTAAACAGGCTTGGTTTGTATAAACGCACAGGTATTTCTAATCTGGATTTATTCACCACTCATTCAAAAGGTACAATTGCTGGAGAAGGCGCAGCATTCTTTTTATTGACGAATAAATATGCTCCTCCTGTATATGCCCAATTAGATGGCATGGTTACTTTTTATAAGCAAGTGGATATAAAAAATATTGAACAACAGATTGCATCATTTTTAAAAGGGCATCAGGTTAACCTACACGATATTGACTTAGTGATTACAGGAGAAAATGGTGATGCGGGGGACGATAAGATTTATGATCAGTTGAGGCAATCGGTCTTTGCCAAAAAAAGGCTTATACAATTCAAACATCTTTGTGGTGAATACCCCACTGCAACTTCTTTTGCCTTGTGGATGGCTGCTACTATTCTAAAAACAGGTGAAGTACCGGCAGTTGCAGGGAGGAACCCGGGAATGCAAGAAAATACATCAAAAAAAATCCTTATTTACAATCATTATCAGAATAAATATCATTCATTACTGCTTGTATCGTCTTGTTGAGTAATAACATAAAAATTATAACCGGTCGTTTTAAAACAAATAGACACATAGTAAAGGAGCCAGGAAACATAAGCATTCCATACAACTTGACAACCTTGTGTAACTATGTGTTTCAAAAAAGTATTCTCAGGGCTTAGCTAAACCAAATAATAATATACGCATGTTGTTGGGAGATTTTTTTACTATTAATTCCATTAAGGAAGAAGACGATGCAGTTAAAGCAGTGCTGGAATTAAATATCGCCCATCCTATCTTTAAGGGGCATTTTCCAGGCCAGCCGGCAGTGCCAGGTGCCTGCCTGCTACAAATGGTTAAAGAGATTTTACAAACTGTAAAAGGTAATAATATACAATTGATAAAAGCACATCAACTTAAATTTATATCACTCATAAATCCGGCAGAGAATAACATCTTAGAAATGGCTTTAACGTGTAGTAATGCAGAAAATGGCGAAATAACTGCTTCAGCAACCTGCTCATATGGCACAACTACCTGCTTCAAATTCAGCGGGGTATTTCAACCTGGTAAATAAAGGATTTATTTTGTCCTGTTTGCTTCGATATAGGCCACCATCGTATTAATATCAATTAATATCTTACGTCCTTCCTTCGGATCTTTTATCGCAATACCATATTCCCTGTGTAGCAAAACAATCAGTTCAAGTGAGTCGATTGAGTCAAGTCCTAACCCATTATCACCAAACAAAGATTCATCATCTTTAATATCATCCGGTTGCATGGATGTTAAGTTCAGGGACGCAATGATCTGTTTTTTTAACTGTTGCTTTAATTCTGTTGTTTCCATAATAAATAATTCAAATCAGTTTTTTTCTTTTAAGGCCCCAAACGGTTACCAGCTGTATCAGCACTGCGATAACGATTAAAGGTATAATATTCATCCAAACATCACTCAATTTTCCCCCTTCCAAAAACAGGCCATAGTAGGCTTCCAGGCACCAATGTAGCGGAGATAATTTGATAATCGTTTGAAACGAATCTGGCATAGCAAAAGCGGGCACCATTAATCCGCCAAGTGCGGCCAGTATAACAATGGATACGGCACCAAAACCATTCGCCTGTTCCTGTGTTTCTGCGAAAACGCCCACACAGATCGCGTAACTTACTGCGCACCATCCACAAAAAAGTGAAACGATGGACAGGCCCAATAGATCTGCCGGCAAATTCAGCGCAGGCAAGTTCATATATGGGAACAGCCAAACACCAATGGCAAAAATCAGTGCCGCCTGTATCATTGTAACACCCAGATAAGTAATTTGTTTAGATAATAATGCTACCAGGTAATTGGTAGGCAAGGTTTTTAACCTGGTAAAACTCCCACTCAATTTTTCACGAACGATACCGCTGCCCAATGACAGCACCACAAAAAACATAGCGAATATGGTCCATGCAGGCACATTGTGTTGCGAAGCATTGGGTACAGTTCTGTTACCATCCCTTGAAACCGGGACTTCATTAATGGGCGACTGGTTATTCAGCAGCTCATTTTCCATAGAAGCCGGTAATGGTTTTTCATTAATAGAAAAATACAGCTGCTGCAAAACCTGTTTGCTTTCCACCATCTGTAACGCACTATGCAGTGCGCCTTGCACCGAACGACGGAAGGCATCCTGCAAAATGGGATGATAATATAAAATGATGGGATCTGTATTGCCTGCTTTCCTGTTTAGTGTATCCCCACCTTCTAGTCCAAAACTATTCATGGCTTTCGCCGTCACATTTTTTGCTTTTGCTGTTATTTTTGCAGAAAAATCCTGCGGAAGGATAAGGGCAAGCATGGCATCTTTTGCATGCATCCGGTCTGTAAGTTCCTGATCGTTTGTATTCTTTGAAACTTCAGTCAGTTTAAACATTCCGATCTTGTCGATTGCCTGTATCATCTCCAGGCTTATTTTGCCGGTATCCCGGTTAGACAGTAAAAGCACTACTTTATTTTTATTTACCAGTTCGAAAGTGCTGTTCTGTATTTTAGTAATCACAAGCACCAATAATACGGGCATGCCAAACATCAACGTGAGACCAATCTTATCACGCAGTAAAATGCGCAGGTCTTTTACTATGGTTGCCCTGAGTTTATACATCAGCGTTTCGGTAGTTTTTGCCGGTGAAATTCAAGAATAAACCTTCCAGGCCGTTCTGCCCATGTTCTGCAAGCAGGGTGTTTAAATCATCATGTACAATAATCTTTCCTTCATCTATCAATGCTATTGTATCACACAGATCTTCCGCTTCGCTTAATTGGTGCGAAGTATAGATAAGTGTAGTACCATTTTTATTCAGTTCTTTCAGGTAGTTAATGATAGCATACCTTGTTTGTACATCAACTCCAACCGTTGGCTCATCAAGGAATAATATTTTCGGTTGGTGTATCACCCCTATTGCCAGGTTGATCCTTCGTTTCATACCACCTGAAAATTTCTCCATCGGTTTGTTTCTTACATCGGCCAATCCAAGTATATCCAGTAATTCATCTGTTCTTTGCTTAATCTCCCGGCTATTCAGACCCGACCATGCGCCAAAGAACGCGAGGTTTTCAACAGGCGTTAATTCCTGGTAAAAAGAAAGGTCCTGCGGAATGAATCCGAAAAGTTTATTAATTGATTTGCCTTTCTTCTTTATTTCATTTCCGGAAAGACGGATACTACCCTGTTCAAAAGAAAGTAAACCTGTCATCAGGTTCATTAAAGTGGTTTTACCGGCACCGTTGGGGCCAAATAAACCAAACCGTTCACCCTCACCTATGCTGAGGTTAAGGTCAGAGAATAGCATGGCTGAATGGCCAGGATAGGTAAAACAAAGATTCTGTATGTCAACTGCTAAAGGGTTCATACCTGCCATTTTATTTTCGACAACCCAACAAATGCCTGTCTTTCTATTTCTGCCAGTTCTATTAAATAATCGCCCATCACATTAAAATCTTTCTGGCTGCTGATCCTGCCTTTATAAATACCTGCAGCCTGTACAGCAGCCGTACGCCAAAGGTCACCTGCCTGCGTGAATGATTTTGATATTTCCAATAATTGTTCTTTTGGATGGAATGCAAATGCTTCCTGCAAAAATGCACCGTAAATATATCGAAACCCCCCTCCACCTGTTCCTATTTCTTCCTGCATACGCACAAGTTGTGCCAGGTAAAGGCCGGCTTTATGTAAGCCCAATTTATCGCGCCATTTTTTAATTCTTTTACCGGTAAACTTTATCCCATTCACACCTGCGATCGGGCCGGGAATACCGATCATATTACTGATATTTTTTTTGATCCCCTTTTCTATCGCTATCGCTATTTGATGATCAGTAACAGCCATGCCCTGTTTGGGGTAATAAAGCTGTCCCCTGGGTGCCAGTGCCCCTTTAGCAAACCGAACCCGCTCCAGTTCATAACTGCTTAGGGTAGTTGTATTTTCCATTACCGGATCACTTATCAGGTAATTATCTCCTTCCTTGCCATATACAACAAGGTTATGTGCATTAAAATGAAAACGGTATTCTTTAGGAAAATAAGGCAGATAATAAACGCCTACCTGGCAACCCGTGGGTTGGCCGGTCTGTAATGTTTGATCTAAAATCTTTTGTGCTTCTTCCTTTGAGCTGAATTTTTTGCGAACGACTTCTATGTCCAGATAACTGCAGGTTCTTTTAAAGATCAATCCCGGAAATGTGCGAAATGCGATAGCGGGACCATTATTTATTTTCAATAAAGGGATGTATGCAAAAAACAATCCTGCACCAATGCCAAAAGCCAAAGGCTCTGTCATTTGCGAAACACCTATATGTCTCAATAAGTTTGTCGTCACGCCATTTTCACAATGCGCAGATTGTATGTGTTCAAAATCAAGCTTCATTCACATTCATACTTTTAAGGTTTTCGATACCCACATTAAAAACATCCGCGTAACGTTGTAATTTTTTATCAGACAATTTATCAAACACTTCAGGCCGGAGGTGCCTTTTGATCTGCCATTTCCAAAAACCGGTATATCCTGCTAAAATGGGAATGTCCATGAGTGCCCTTTCCATAAAGAAAAGTAAAGGGCTTGCTTCGTTTCTGCGTACCTTTTCTTTTGCGGCTGTTTTCCTTCCTTCAATATCGTTCCAGGCTACATCCAAAGCATTGATCTTTACTTCCCAACCGCGGCTTAATTCGGTTACATATTTCCCAGACCCGTCTACCGCATAACAAACTTCTTTTGTGATCTTGCCAAGCGAGCTAAGGTCCTGGGGAATTTCTTCTTTCTTCATAAAAGACGGGCGTGTTATGGCAAAGGTAACTTAGACTTATTTGTGAGTAGTGAGTTGTGAATGGTGAGTAAATGGGTTTTACAAGCTTTAACCTTCTCAATCTCAATACGCACTATTCTTTATCAGCAAACCGTAAGCATTGCATACATATAGGAAAACCGGCCACTTTCCGGAACAAGCAATAAAAGTTTTTCTCCTGTTTTCAATCTCCCGCTTTTGAACAGTTCATGCACCATCAGGTAAACGGAAGCGGCACCTACATTTCCCATGCTGCTTAAATTAATAAACCATTTTTCATAGGGCACACCATCACCATACAACTCCATCAGCTCAAAAATCTTGCTTTTAAAATATTCACTGGATATATGTGGCATAAAATAATCCACCTCCGTGGTTTTCAATCCCCTTCTTTCAAATATCTCTTTGATTTTTTTGCCCCCAAGCGGAACAATGTTATTACTCAATAATGCAATATCCTGTTTAATACTAAAGATAGATTTGTTCATGATCTCTTCGGAACTGAAATCCAAATAACTTTTTAAGCTGCCATCTGTTTGCTTTTCACTGCCGGCATACATACAGGTTTCCATTTCATTGGCGTAGGAAACACCTTCGATCCAGTCTACCCGAAGGCTCAATCCGTTTTCATTTTTTTTGTCCGACATTTTAAATGCAGCTGCACCATCAGACAACATCCATCGTAAAAAATCTTTTTCAAATGCGATAAATGGGTTCTCTTTCAGTTCTGCTAATTTCTGTGCTTCTTCTTCAAAAGCATGGGAAACAATCGACCCCGAAAATCTTTCCGAGCCGGTAGCCACCGCCTGTCCTACCTCTCCAGCTTTAATAGCCAGGTATGCATACTTAAATGCATGCATACCAGCGCAACATACGCCGGAAGGGGAAACCACTTCAATAGATTCTGACTCAGGTAACCAGCCATGAACCATTACACCATGCGAAGGCAATAGCTGATCGGGCGATGAGGTTCCGCAGGATAGTAACTCCACTTCTTTTATTTTATCCGGCTCATTTTTAAATAATTCTTTCACTGCCAATGCCGTCATCTCAGCATTGGTATGAGTGGGTTTTCCTTCTTTTGTAAGGGCATAATACCTCGTTTGGATACCATTATTGCGTAATACAATTTTTTTTGATTTGGAAGGCGTATCGTTTATATAACCAAGATACGTTTCCATTTCATCGCAGCTTACCGGCTCATTGGGTAAAAAAATGGCGGTATCTGTAATATATACTTCCTGTAGGGGCATTCCGTTTATTTTAATTAAGGCTTAAATAATATTTTTCTTTTGCTTTTATACGCCGCGATGAAAATGGTTTTATACATATCGCATCCACTATCAGCAAAACAGGGGCACCTACAAAAAGTGCTATATGCAGGTAGTATTTAAATACCTGTAATATAGCAACCCGGTTTTTACTCCTGTTAACCCAATTGGCCCATGCAATATATTGTGAGCCTGCCTTATCTTCCAATACCATAAGGCTATAGTTATAAGCCACCGCTTTTTGCTCAATCAATTTATCCTGCATGCCATTCCATTGCCCGCTGTTAAGATGGGACAACACAGTTTCGCCAAATACTTTTGTATGCACAATATCTGCTTTAGATACCCCTGGTAAAGGAAATATGCCCAGCAACTTCGTCTTTTTACCACCCAGCATCCAGTGGAAAATAGTAAAGTAACTAACCGGGTTCCAGTGCCTGTCTACCAAAGCTATATTACCCACATGGTTTGCTTCATTATTACGCAGTAGTTTTTTTATTCCTAAAAAAGCATTCAGCCACATATTTCTCGCGCCTGTTATGGTGATAACAGGGGTGTCTTTCAACACAGTTTTGAAAGATGGGTGTTGTAATAAAGAATTAGCAGGTATACTTGGTGATAAGAACCAGGATTGGTATCCCAAAATAATCAGGTCGTACCTGGTTTCCTTTAATGTGAAGGGGGCCAGCTTTGTGGGCACTCCCAGCACTGAATCAGGCATTACGTTATAAAAACGTTCACCAGTCCAAGGAAACACATAATCATCCGCAGGTTTAATGCATAGCTTCTCAACAGGGATACCTGCTGCAGTTAGTGGCCGGGTGAAGTTATCAATAATTTCCCCTAATTGGCCCGTTTGAGAATAATAAATAACCAAAACTTTTTTAGGCACCATAGTTTGAAAATTAAAAATCTTCTGCGTGTAACAGCTTCGATGTTTTGCTGTAATCGAGTATGGCCTTCTGAACAACAGGAGATAAATTTTTAAAGACCTGTTTGATAAACTCACTGTCTTTATCCTGCTCCTTGTAATACTTCACTATCCTTGGGGCATGTTCCTGTATGGTAAGCCGCAGAAACCGGTACTCGCCATTATCACTGTTATCTAATAAGGCAGTCTCTAATTTTATCCGTCCCGATTTGAATGCTTTCAATTTATCCTCCGGTTTCTTCAAAAGCCCTGCTTTTCTCATCAGCAAAGCACCCTCGTAAGCTTCCTTATCATTCACATCGGCAGCCCTTACAATCAACAGTTCATTATTAATCTCTTCCATCTTGCCTGATGCCATTACTGCATAGAATGCCGCCCTGTCAAAATTTTGCATGGAGGTCTTTGCCCGCGCAAAAAAGCCCGTAGCCATGCATAGAATGACGAAAATCACTTTATATTTCATAGATGGTGAAAGTCAATAAATATGCCAGATATCAAATATAAAGAATTAACTATCTTCACTTACATGGAAAATCAGGCTGTTAGCAGAAAAAACAGCAGCTTGAATTATATGCATTTTCAGGTATACAATAACAAAATAGTGAGATCTATCAGGTAAATTAAAAAAGACAGGTGGATAAAATTAAAAAACAGTTTTCAGGTTTATGGGCCGTTATCCTCGGTGGGTCAAGCGGTTTTGGCCTTGCTGCTGTTGAAAAACTGGCCAGCCATGGAATGAACATTGCCGTACTCTATCGTGAAACCGCCGGGGCTGACCGAATTGTGAGGGAAAAATTTACCGCGCTTGCCGTAGTATCTGAGGTAACGATCATTCCATTAAACATCAACGCATTAGATACATCAGGCAGAGATTTTTTTGTACAGCAATTCTCTTTATTAGCCGGTGAAAAAAAATGCATTCGTTTATTACTTCATTCCATTGCAAGGGGTAATTTAAAACCTTTGGTAAA
>JAYTOS010000004.1:0-10052 GCA_043747705.1 Bacteroidota bacterium | reverse complement strand
TCCGGGTGTATCTACTGATGCGTTAAGTAAGTTAGCCGCTGAACTGAATGTGGTTATCATTGCTTCTTTATTTGAAAAAAGAACGCAGGGAATCTATCACAATACTACGGCTGTACTGGATGCCGACGGAAGTTATTTAGGCAAGTACCGTAAAATGCATATACCGGATGATCCCGCTTTTTATGAGAAATTTTATTTTACACCGGGTGATCTTGGTTATAAAATATTCAAAACAAAATATGCAACATTCGGAGTGTTGATCTGCTGGGATCAATGGTATCCGGAGGCGGCACGGATTACCGCATTAATGGGCGCTGAAATATTATTTTATCCTACGGCCATCGGTTGGGCCACATCGCAGGATGAAGCTACCAATACCGAACAATACAATGCCTGGCAAACCATCCAGAGAAGTCATGCTATTGCCAATGGCGTGCATGTGGTAAGTGTTAACAGGGTTGGGTTTGAACAGAATGGCGCCATGAAGTTCTGGGGTGGTTCTTTTGTGAGCAACCCATTCGGGACATTAGTATATAAAGCATCGCATGAAGAAGAGGAGGTAGCCGTTGTTGAAATTGATACTGAAAAAACGGATAGGTACAGAACACACTGGCCTTTTTTAAGGGATCGGAGAATAGATTCTTATCAGCCCATTACTAAACGATTTATTGATGAGCATTAATTCTGCGGCGTTACCCGAGAGCTGTACAGAGAAAAGTATTCAAATGAAATTACCTAAAGAATCAGGCTACTATTTCCCGGCAGAATTTGCACCCCATGAAGCAACATGGCTTAGCTGGCCGCATAAGGAAGCCAGTTGGCCGGGGAAAATCGAATCCATCTATCCCAATTACAGCCTGTTCGTAAAATACCTGGCATTAAGTGAAAAAGTTCGTATCAATGTTGCGAATGATGTGATGAAAATTTTTGCCGTGGCACATCTTGAAAAAGCAGGTGTAAATATGCAGCAGGTGGAATTTTTCATGCACCCTACCAATGATGCCTGGTGCCGTGATCATGGCCCGGCTTTTTTAATTAATCCCGAAGCTGCCGAGAAAAAAATAATTGTTGACTGGAATTATAATGCCTGGGGAAATAAATATCCGCCATTTGATCTGGACGACGTGATACCAACGCTGATTGGCAAGCATTTTAATATCCCTGTATACCATCCAGATATTGTAATGGAAGGGGGTTCCGTTGAATTTAACGGGAAAGGGACTTTACTGACCTCCACTGCCTGCCTGTTAAATAAAAACAGAAATCCGCATTTAAACCAGGGGCAGATTGAAAATTATCTATATAATTATTATGGTGTGGAGCAGGTATTATGGGTTGATGAAGGAATTGTAGGCGATGATACAGACGGACATATTGATGATACGGTGCGGTTTGTGAATGAGGATACCGTGATTACCGTGATTGAGGAGAACAGGAATGATGGGAATTATGAATTACTGCAAAACAACCTGGCACAATTAAAAAAAATGCGTTTGCTGAACGGCAAACAACTCACGATTATTGAATTACCAATGCCTGATGAGATCATTTATGAAAACCAGCGTTTACCCGGTTCGTATGCCAATTTTTATATCAGCAATAAACATGTAATCGTACCTACTTTTCGTTGTAATAATGATGATAAAGCCCTTCAGATTATTGCAGGTTGTTTTCGCGGCCGGGAAGTGGTAGGCATTTATTCAACTGATATTATTTGGGGGTTGGGTAGCTTTCATTGCCTTAGCCAGCAAGAACCACTTGTATAAAACAAGTGGCCTCAATTCTAACTGTAACTGCGGGGGAAATATTATCCGCTTATCGTCATTGCACTTCCGTTAACAGTTATATTATACGCTTTTAATGAACTGGCTGCAGGTCCTAATGTTACCACACCTGCTGTAGAAAAGGTAGACCCGTGATTGGGACAAATAAATTTGTTGGCCGACTGGTTGAAATTAATGGAAGTGCCTTCATGTGTACAGGCCACCTGAACAGCTGTGAATGAGCCCGGTGTATTACCCGCCGCAAGCCGGACTACTATAACACCACTCTGTACCAGAGAGGAACCTATTGTGGTAAGGTTTGAATTGAGGTCTATCGTAAAATTAGCATTGACAGCACCACCAGCTCCCCCTGCACCTGGCGTTGCGCTGGTACTGCTACTTTTACTGCATGCACCCATGCAAACTGCGCAAACAGCAACTACCGGCCCGGTAAGGCTACCTAAAAATGCTCTTCTTTCCATGTTGTAAAATTTATGGGTTATTAATTGTTAAGGCTTCCTGTTCCTTTCAACAATAAAAAATAATTCATTTCCTAATCTTGCCGGGATAGAATTGTTACAGGTCTCCATAATCTTTATACGTAACCCCGATGAAAACAGTTGCCTGTATTCTTCAATATTACCACCAAAAGGCGGGTTCGTAACAAAATCTATGTTAAAGAGTAAGCCCACGAGTTTGCCGCAGCCTGATAGCAGGTTTTTAACTTTTTCTACATATTTATTTCTTAGAGAAGGATCTAAAGCGCAGAAAAATGTTTGTTCAACAATCAAATCAAATTCACCATCAAGCGCAAAGAAATCATTGGTAAATATGGTTATTTCCGACTTGTTAAGAGTTGCAGTGATTCTCTTTGTAAGTACCCGTGAAATGTCTACGATAGTAATATTGGTAAATCCCTGTTGCGCTAAATATGTTGCTTCATAACTGTTACCCCCACCGGGAATTAAAATACGGATATGTTTGTTATTGAGTTGATCAAAATATTCTTTTAAAGGTGTAGATACATAACCGATATCCCAGCCTGTTTGTTCATGCAGGTAACGGTTGTCCCAGTAATCGGAGGATAAGAATGTTGGGGTGGGGGGCATTGGGTGAGTTGTGAGTTGTGAAACAAAATGATGACGTTTTTTATTGCCTATTTACCCCAGTTAAGCATTGTGGCCGTAACAGCCGCTTGCCTGGGAATAATAAATGCAATCAGTTCATCCAACTGTATGCCGGCCCTTTCACAGGCATCATTAATGTCATCGCGTGATACATTGGCAGCGAAAGATTTTTCTTTCAATCTTTTCTTCACCCCTTTTACATCCATGTCGATATATCCACCGGGGCGCATGAGCGAATAAGCATGTATCAGCCCCGACAATTCATCAAAAGCATACAACATTTTATCCATATTCGTTTCGGGTTCCATACCAAAATGGAGGTGGCCGTGTGAGGCAATGGCCTGAATAATTTCAGGGTCTATATTTCTTTGTTCCAGTTCTTCAATTATTTTTTTACAATGCTGGTCGGGCCATTGATCCCAGTCGGCATCATGTAATAGACCAGCCATTTCCCATTTCCATTGACCGGCTTCGTCAAGCATTTCTTTTTCGGCTGCCCAGCATTTCATCAGGCTGGCTACCTGTTGCATATGTGTTTTCAATTTGGGGTTTAGTACCCATGCATGAAAAAGTTCATCAGCCTGGTCATAAGTGAGCACATTACCGGTATTAGCGGGGTTGCCGAATTGGGTTCTGCCGAGATGGAGTGACATAGTTGCTTCTGTTTAATTTCAAAGATAGGCGGCTGTTTTTGAAATAGATGAGGGCCTGAGCAATATCTTTAGACGAAAATTGCTGAGCTCTTAAACAAAACCTATGAGTAAGGACGGGAAAGTGCAAAAAATATTTACTCCGTACCAGGTATTCGTGATAGCAATATTATCATTATTGCAATTTACCGTAATACTTGATTTTATGGCGCTCTCCCATTGGGTGCCAGACTGATGGATACTCATAAACATGTTTAGTAACCCTGTGTTAGAGAAAAAAATTAACCTGGCTGCGGACAATCAGTGATATTCGTAGAAATTTTTTATTATCCATTTGAATATCCATAATCATGAAGATATATTTCATTTTACTTTTGTTGATTTTTGCATCAGTCATTATTGATGGCTGCAGCCCAAAGCCGTATGCCAGTAGTAATAAATCGTATAAAGAGCAATCAAAAAAATATGCAATGGCCCTCAGGGAAATTCCGGTAGAAACAAGCGTATCTGATTCTGCCAAACAACCTCCATTCTGGGTGGGGACTACCAATTTTGGGATGCGCAAACCGAATTTCGTTATCATTCATCATACTGCGCAGAATTCATGTGAACAGACCCTGCAAACATTTACCACCGCAAAATCGGCGGTTAGCGCGCATTATGTAATCTGTAAAGACGGAACACTCCACCACATGCTTAATGATTATTTACGGGCACAACATGCAGGTGTAAGCCGCTGGGGCAATCTGATTGATATCAATTCATCTTCTATTGGCATCGAGTTGGACAATACCGGTTTTGAACCATTCGACAGTCTGCAGATTAACAGCCTGCTAAGTTTATTAGCAAGGCTTAAAAAAGATTTTAATATCCCTGCAGCGAATTTTATTGGCCATGGAGATATTGCCCCTACACGAAAAAACGACCCCAATTATCGTTTTCCATGGAAAAAACTGGCTGATAAAGGGTTTGGTTTATGGTTTGATGATAAAAGGGATTCGGTTCCTGCAAGCTTTAACCATATACAGGCACTTCGTATTGTTGGGTATGATGTAAAAGATTCCACGGCTGCCATACGTTCTTTTAAAAGGCATTTTTTGCAGGATACTACGAAACAGATTAATGAAATGGATAGGAGTGTGTTGTATAATTTACAGAAGAAATACATGTAGTAAAGTTAACTCGCTCCGACGCCGCTTCGCTTCTCACCCCTCTCTGCTGCGCAAAGAGGGGGTGCTTTTTGAGAAAGTATATAAAAGTATATAATAGTTAGCTTAGATAAAACGCTTAAACCTTTCAAAGCAGGCTTTGGTTAATAATTCCCTGTCGTCGGGGTGGGCGATCTCGATGAGGGCTTTTGCGCGTTGACGAAGGTTCCTGCCATAGAGGTAGGCTATTCCATATTCAGTTACCACATAATGTATATGTCCCCTTGTGGTAACTACACCGGCAAAATCTTTCAGACAGGGTACAATTCGCGGTACGCCTTTATGTGTTCTGCTGGTTAAGGCAATAATGGGTTTGCCACCTTCACTCAAAGCAGCACCCCTCATAAAATCCATCTGTCCGCCAATACCACTAAATTGGAGTGAGCCAATACTGTCTGAACAAACCTGCCCGGTCAGATCTACCTCAATGGCACTGTTAATAGCTACCATATCGGGGTTTCTGCGAATTACATGGGGGTCGTTTACATAATCAATATCCAGAAATGTAATGGATGGGTTATCGTCTACATAATCATATAAACGCCTTGTCCCAATCGCAAAACCGGTTACCGCTTTATTCGGGTGGATTTTTTTCCTCCTGTTATTGATAATGCCTTTTTCAAACAGGTCTATTATGCCATCGCTTATCATTTCAGAGTGTATGCCAAGGTCCTTATGGGTGTTCAATGCTTTTAATACAGCATCCGGTATGGTGCCAATACCCAACTGTAACGTACTTCCATCTTCAATTAATCCGGCAATATATTTTCCGATGGCCAATTCATTGGTTGTTGTATTTATTCCGTAATCTACTTCGGGCAGGTCTTCCTCATGATATACCATGTGTGTAAAACTACTTACATGAATATGCCCATCACCATGTGTCCTGGGTATTTTCGGGTTTACCTGGGCTATCACATATTTTGCAGTATTAACAGCAGATCGGGCAATGTCAACAGATACACCTAACGAGCAATAGCCATGGCTATCGGGTGGCGATACCTGTACCAATGCAATATCAATGGGTAAAATATTTTTGGTAAACAGGTCAGGTATATCACTTAAAAAAACCGGTATGTAATCCGCACGTCCACTACTTACCGCTTCCCGTATGGGTGCGGATACAAACATGCAGTTTATATGAAAACTATCCTGGTATTGTGGTTTTTGTACTTCTATATCACCCAGTACCGTTATAAACACCAGTTCTACATCTTTCAGCCTCGCAGACTGCTCTGCCAGTTTTCGCATAAGGAAGAGTGGGGTACAGGCACTGCCATGTATAAATAATCTTTGTCCGCTTTTAACAATTTGTAATGCATTTTCTGCAGAAGTATATTGATGGTTATCTGTCATTAAGTTGGTTTGGTGCAAAAATGCATTGCAGCTATCAGATAAAATATGATTTATGTTAGCTTTAAAAGTAACTGTTAGCATACAAATAAGATTCTTTCAATTTTCAGAAGTGGTTTTGATTCCGGATTTTTATTGTTATTTTCAATGCCATACAATCATCTGTCAAAATCCCACTCATGAAAAAATCCTGCTTTGCTGTCTTAGTTATTCTTCTCGCTGCTAATATGGCAAATGCACAGGCCATCAGTTCGGCACAAATTGATTCGTTAACAGAACTAACCCTGAAAACATTTGATGTACCGGGTATTGCCGTAGCCGTTATAAAAGATGGTAAAGTCATTCATGCAAAAGGGTATGGCGTACAATCGGTTAAAACGAGTAAAAAAGTTGATGAGAACACATTGTTCGGCATTGCATCCAATAGTAAAGCTTTTACTTCTGCGGCTTTGGGTATGCTGGTAGATGAGGGCAAACTGAAATGGGACGATAAGGTAACCGATTATATTCCGGAGTTCAAATTATACAGTCCCTATGTAACAGAAGAGTTTACCATTAAAGACCTGCTCACCCACAGAAGCGGGCTTGGCCTGGGTGCAGGTGACCTGATGATGTTTCCTGACGGAAGTGATTTCACCAAAAAAGATATCATTCATAACCTTCGCTATTTAAAAGCAGTGTCTGCCTTCCGAACAAAGTACGACTATGATAACAATCTTTACATTGTTGCGGGCGAAGTAGTGGCAAAAATATCCGGTATGAGTTGGGAAGATTTTATTGAAAAAAGGATCATGCAGCCCCTGCATATGACAAATAGTGCCGCATCTTTATCCAGGTTGAAAGACAGATCTAATGCTATTAGTCCGCATGCACCGGTTAATGGTAAGGTAGAGGCGATTAATTTTGACTGGAGTGAAACAGCCAATGCCGCGGGTGGCATATGGACGAATATTATTGATATGAGCAAATGGATGGTCATGCAGATGGACAATGGAAAGTATGGTGATGGACTTAACCAGAAATTATTCAGTGAAGCCGTTCATGATGAAATGTGGTCGCAACAAACCATTATCCCGGTGCGTACATCGGCGCCTTACAATTCTCATTTCGCTTCTTATGGCTTAGGGTTCTTTTTACGTGATGTGAAAGGTTATAAACATATTAGTCATACAGGCGGACTGGCTGGCATTGTTACACAGGAAACGATGATACCGGAATTAAAACTGGGCATTATTGTTTTTACCAATCAGCAGTCAGGTGCGGCATTTACAGCTATCACGAATACGATCATGGATAGTTATATCGGTGTAAAAAGTATGGACTGGGTGAAACTGTTGCACGACAGAGTGGTGGTAGGTGAGGCCAATGCCAAAAGAATCACTGATGGTATATGGAAAGACATAGAGGCGCAACAAATAAATAATGCGGTTAAACCGGATATATCCCGGTCTACCGGCACTTATACGGATCAGTGGTTTGGCGATGTGATGATCTCGGTAAAGAACGGGAAATCCTGGTTTGATTCTAAACGTTCACCAAAATTAACTGGGGAATTACTGCCTTATAAAGGGAGTACATACCTAGTAAAATGGAATGATCGAAGTATGGATGCCGATGCCTATGTGATGTTCAGTGTAGATACCGATGGAAAAGCTGACGGAATTAAAATGAAAGCCATCTCACCATTAACCGATTTTAGTTTTGATTTTCAAGACCTGGATTTCAAGAGGGTTAAATAAATTTTAGAATTTGTCATTGACGAAAAAAGATAAGCTGCAGATTTTATTTTAAAATCATTTACCATACCGATCACTTGCGTGAAAGCTATGTTGCAGCTAAATAATAAACAGGTTAACTGAATTAAAGCCGGTTTCTAATTGACCTGTAATTTTTTATCCTTCTAATATATTCTTCGCATATGCTAAACATTTTCCGGTTTCCTTTACAGCATCCGATCCGGCAGGAATATCATATTCCAATTCTATGGTTGCAGGGATTTTGTATTTTTTTTCTTTCAGCAGCGTGAGTATTTCTTTGATTGGTGTATCACCCTGGCCCCAAACCATATTGGCTCCACCGTTTTGTTTTGTCCGGCGGTCTTTAATATGCAGGCTGGTAATACGGTCATGTTTGGCTTCTATTAATGCAAGTAATGTTTCTTTGGTATTATTTGCACTGGCTGCGATATAGTGCCCACAATCGAGATTCAAAGAATTATAAGGCGATTGGGCAAGTGCTGTATCCCATGCAGTATCTGTAGCCTGCAGGTGTGCATGGTAGCCGATATATATCTTATGTTTTTCACCAAGGTCGCCAAGGCGTTTAGATTGCGCGGGGTCTGCCGGTAATTCGATGGTTACAGATTTTGCACCCAAAGTTTTTGCCGCTTTTAAAGCGTACTCAATTTCTGCATCGGAATTGTTGGGGTTCAGCGCATTTGGTTTGAATGCATAAATATTAATGCCGGCCTTGTTAAACATTTTACGTATTTGTTCAAACTTTTCCATGGATACACCGGCACGCCAATTGGCTACTTGTGTTTGATAACTGGCCATCTGTGCTTTTTGCTCATCTGTCAGTTTCATCGGTTGACCTGGAACCCTGGGTGGAAACTTAACCGGGTTAGCCGGCTTACCTGCATAGTCTTCAACAGAATCACCCATCAATTCCACTGCACTGATATTGGCATCTATACAATATTGAAGCAATTGTTCCGGGCTACCGGGTAGGCTGCGAAATGAATAAGTGATGGCACCAATCTGCACGCCTTTGATCTTGGAATCCGGTTTCACGCCCAATACATGTAACGAACGGGCAGCCCAGACAGACTGGCCAGCACATACAATAGCCAGTGAAGCGAATGCAGTCTGGTACAAAAAATTTCGACGTGAAGTGTTTTGAGGGGGTGTATGCTTTAATGTCATAGCATGAATCTTTTAAGTAAGTGATTATTATGTATATATCCTCTGCCATTGAATGGCCCGGAAATGAAATAGTAAGATAATTAAAAAAGAATGTCTTGCACCATTAAATATTTTAAATAAGCTACCCCTAAATAACCCTGGTGTAAACGGGTTTGTAAAATGAACTGTGTCAAAGAGTAATTTGATTGTAGTTTAAAAGAGGCGGTGTCGGCTCCATTACCAGAGCAAGGCACCGCCTCTTTTTTACGGTACACTGTCAGAGATCTGTTTTCATTCTGTCAGCAAATATAATTTTTAACTGCGATGCGCAGATACCCCAGTTCTGCAATGGCATGGTCCATTTTTGCTGGATACGATCTGTAGCCAGGTAAATAAGTTTGAGCAATGCCATATCACTGGTAAATACTCCTTTGTTTTTAGTGACTTTCCTGATTTGCCGGTGATACCCTTCAATGGTATTGGTGGTATAAATCAGTTTGCGGATATCGGGAGGATATTTAAAATAGGTACTCAGTTTGGGCCAGTTATTCTCCCAGGAACTGATGACCATCGGATATTTTTTGTTCCATTTTTCTTTGAGAGACTCCAGTTCCGTTAATGCCTGGGCTTCATTGTCGGCCCGGTAAACAGGCTTCAGATCAGCCATAAATATTTTCTGATCCTTACTGGCCACATACTTAATTGAGTTCCTTATTTGGTGTACCACACAGGTTTGTATCTCGGTGTAGGGATAGATGGTGCGGATGGCTTCATCAAAACCTTTCAAATTATCGATACAGGCAATCAGAATATCTTCCACGCCCCTTTGCTTCAAGTCAGTGATTACACCCAGCCAGAAGTTGGCGCCTTCACTCTGTGAAACATACATGCCCAGCACTTCCTTTCTACCATCTTTATTGATGCCCAAAACGTTGTAAACGCACCGTGTTTGTGTCCGTCCTTCTTCTTTCACTTTGTAATACATCGCATCAAGCCACACAATGCAATACAGGCTTTCCAAGGGACGCTGCTGCCATTCTTTTACAAG
>JAYTOS010000003.1:0-2845 GCA_043747705.1 Bacteroidota bacterium | reverse complement strand
AAAAGGGTTAGTTCCTTTTCAAGGATACTCAGTGGCAAAATGTTACAGAACGGCGGTAGTAATAATATCGGAGATGCATTATTCAGGATACCTGGTATCACATTGCGCCAGGGTTATCTTGTAATTGGTGGTGGGAACAATGGGTTACGCCACCCTTCAGCAGCTGATGAGCCTTTATTGATAGTAGATGGAGTGGCTATGGACACCAGTGGTGGTTCTGATCCGATGAACCCCGGAAGTCCTTTATTAGCATTTTTAAGTACGTTTTCTTTCCGGATTGTTGACTTTATAGAAGTACTCAAAGGCCCCGAAGCGGCTTTTTTCGGCACTCGCGGTTCAAACGGCGTGATACTGATACATACAAAAACCACACAAACAGATATTGGCGACAATCCCCCCAGTGGTTTAAAAATATTTACCATGCCTGGCTACCAGGTGCCATTGGTATTTGATCAACCCGATTATTCAATCAAAGAGAACAAAGACTCGAAATTCCCCGACAGGCGCACCCTGCTTTATTGGAACGGGGATGTGGTTACAAACGAAAAAGGAAAAGTTTCGCTTAATTTTTATACCGCAGATCAGCCTGCCCGTTATTATATTTCGGTTACAGGCATTACGGTAAATGGAAGATTAGTGAATAAACAAATAAGCATTGATAGAAAATAATATTTACTATCAATGTGCAGATTTATAATGTTCCAACAATACATCTCCGCCAAAATCATGTTTCAGGTCCCTGATTACGGTATGAATATGGTTGGCATTGTTTTGCGAGTTATCATATTCAATAAGAACAGTCGGTCCTTGTATCCGGTAATAACAGGCTTTTCCCAATACAGGTTCTGTATAACCTGCCCAGGCAAAGCGGAGATTATCCAATCCCGCCTGTTGAATCTCTTTCAGCATATCATCGGCAAATAATTTTGTATAACGGTGCACATACAGATTAATAAGTTCCAGTAATTTTTGTTGCTCTGCACTTGACATTTCTGAATATAAAATACCAGTAGGGTGCTCAATCATTGCCTTCCGGTTATTAAAAGTAATAACATCTTTTGGCGCAGCGGTATCAATAATGGCTTTTTGTAAAGATCCTTTTGATAAGGTATTGAGCAATGCAAAACCCATATCTGTTTCATCTTTCAATACCTGTTTACCCTTTTGCGGCCCTTCTAAAACAATGGCAGGGTTTGACCCCAGGAAACCGGGTGTACCGGCAACTAATCTTTTATCACTCGCAGAAAAATGAAAAGATACATGGTGCCCTTCCAGCCGCCAACCCCATATATTTTTATCACCGGGGATACCAAAAACAGTTAAAAAATATTTTCCCGGATCGCGGAAATGATCATCCTCTTTCCTCTTCTCAATCGCTTTCAGGAAGGGTTCCAGTTCCATGATCTGGGTAACTTTTTGTATGCTCTGCTCACTCAAACAGGTTTTTATCAGGTCAAGTGCTGCCTTTTTCTGCATTGCATTCAGTTCATTCATGGAAATACCTTTCCGATCATCCCTTGGAACAAAATAAAAAGTATATCGCTCCTCAACATCAAAAGGATACACAGCCTGTACTTTTTGATTGGCATCGAGCGTACCGATAAATTTATTGGCAGCAGCCACCAGTTCCTGACTTTTAATGCCGGAACAAAAAAGTAAACCAAGGCAGCTGATTAAGGCAATTCGTTTCATGTCATATCAATTTCAAATAAATCTACTAAAATATGTACATTAACTATGCGTATATGTAAAGTATTTAGTCAATTAATATTTGCCCAACTTTACAAATGAACCTGAATATGGGTGATCAAAATGATAATGTCTGTATGCGCAACAAAATGAAATCATAAGAAAATCTCTCAAAATGGATAAGTTCCATCTCAATGCAATAAATTTAGGCAACTGAAATCAAACTTTACCTCACAAAAAACATAGCCATATGACTTCCAGAAGAAATTTTCTCATTAATACATCCCTGGTTACAGCGGGTGCATTGGTTAGCCCATCCCTGTTTAGCATGGATAAAAAAAGGATTATCGGTCTCCAGCTCTACACTGTGCGTGATGCCATGCAAAAAGATGCGATGGGCACTTTGGCAAGGGTTGCACAGATCGGATTTAATTCGGTAGAAGGTGCCACGTATACGGGCAGCCAGCAATTTTACGGAATGGATGCCAAAACATTTGCCAAACTGTTAAAAGACAATGGATTGATTATGCCCAGCAGCCATTACCGGTTGGGTGAAGACAAGGAAAAAGGTGAAGTTGTAAAAGGCACAGTGATGCACGATTGGAACAAAGCCGTAGATGATGCCTCTGCGGTAGGTGCCAAATACATGGTTTGCGCATGGTTATCACCTGCAGAAAGAGGTAGCCTTGATCATTATAAATTCATTGCGGAGCAATTAAATAAAGCCGGCGAAACCTGCAAAAAACAAGGTATCCAGCTTTGCTACCATAACCACGATTTTGAATTTGAGAAACAAGAGAAGACATTTCCTTTCGATATCTTATTAAACAACACAGATAAAAATTTAGTAAAACTGGAACTTGATCTGTATTGGGTTAAAAAAGCTAAGCAGAATCCAATTGCCTTATTTAAGAAACACCCGGGAAGGTTCCCGCTATGGCATGTGAAAGATATGGATAGTACCCCTCAGCATGCTTTTACCGAAGTAGGTAATGGCACCATTGATTTTAAAGAAATATTTGAGCACGCCCATACGGCGGGATTAAAATATTTCTTTGTTGAACAGGATATATGTCCCGGCTCACCCTTCGATAGTATTACAAAAAGTATTGCCTTCATCCGCCGGGCTAACCTTGGCCAATAAGCTGATTAAAAA
>JAYTOS010000002.1:0-2023 GCA_043747705.1 Bacteroidota bacterium | reverse complement strand
GAAATCGGCTGAAATCGTTTGAAAATGAAATCGGCTGAAATCCTTATCCAGCAATATTTTCAAAGAACTATTGTAGATCTAAACAAGACGCTACTGATTCAACATTTAAAATTCAACATTTAAAATAATACCTACCAATACTGATACCCCATCAACCGCGCTAACTCTACTTTAGCCAAACAAAGCTGGTATTCATATTGTAATTTGGTGAGTGCGGCACGTTGTACGTTAGTACTTGCATTGGTAATTTCTAAATTAGTACCCGTACCGCTTTTAAAACGGTTAGAAGCCAGTTCCTGTGCCGCTACCGATTGATCTACCTGGCCCCTTGTATTTCTTATTCTTTCTAAATTGGTGGCAATATCTGTTAATGCCTGTTCAATATCTTTTTTATAGTTGCTGCTTAAAGTTTCAACAGCCATCTGGTTTTGTCTAATAATATTTTGTTGCAGTTTCTGCTGCTGTTTATTTTTTCCGCCATTATATATGGGCATGGTAAAAGAAAGGCCGGCTAAATAATTAAACCGCATATCGGAAATATAAGGCACATATCCATTTTTAATACCCGCTGCTGCTTTCAGCCCTACCATTGGCTTTTCAGTAATTTTTGTGATGGTCAGGTCACTCTCAGATTGTTTGATCTTGTCTTTGGCAAGAATAAAATCCACATTATTTTCCTGTGCCAGTCCCAATGCACTATTCGTATCGGTAAGGTTAATATCAAAATCAAATACTTTACCTGCACTTAATTTGTTTCCAGTGGTGTATTCCAACAGGTTTAATTGTTTTTGAAGACTATTGGCGAGATCAATTTTCCGGTTGTCCTCATTGTCAATGGTAGCCTGGATGTTCAGCAGGTCTATCCTTAATGCTGTACCATTCTTTAACTGGCTTTCCACCATTCTTTTGTTATCATTCAGAAAACTCAATACACTGTCCTGTATGCTGACGTTTTTTTGCAGGTAAACAATGTTATAATAGATACTGGCTACCTGGTAAGCTACCTGCGACTTTACATAATCCACACTGTGTTTGGCATATTGCAGGTCGTCTTTTGAGCGTTCAATATTTGCCTGCAGCCTTCCAAAATCAAACAAGGGATAAGTTGCATTCACTGCGACCCCCAAATTATGAACGGGTGCGAACTGAAAATTATTACCGTTAAGTGGGAGTTCTATTTTAGGCCTTACATACGCATACGATGCATCTGCCGTAACATCCGGGTATTTGTTCAGACCTGTCAAGATTAGTTTTTCCTGAGCGGTAGCTACCGTATTTTGTACTTCCTTCACTCTTGGAAAATAACTGAATGACTGACTGATCAAGCCTTTCAGTTCATTATTCACCGTTACCTGTGCCTGCGAAAACAGAACAGTAACGATGCTGCCTATTGTAATAAGTATCTTTTTCATTGTATGTTGATTCTGTGGTTATGATTATTCTTCATTTCTCAAATCATTTGAAAGACAAATTTTTCAATTTTAAAATGCCAAAATCTTTTTCCTCAATGTGCTTCCGCTGCCGCTTTCATGGAAGCGGCTACTTCATCTGCCGATTTCTTTTTTACTCTTAGAAACACCACCAACGGGATTACCAATACAAAAAAGATAGTAATCAGGCGGAAAGTATCTAAGTAAGAAAGAAAATATGCCTGCCTGTCAACCACATTATTAATAGTTGCCAGGGCTTTATTACTGGCACCGGCCACATCGCCCGAACGGGCAATAATACCTTGTGTGATGGTATTACTGCGTTCTAAAAACATCTGCGATTCGCCGGTTACTTTCGTTACCAGGTCATACCGGTGTTGTGCATATTGATGAGCGATATAATTATTAGCCAGTGCAATTCCGAATGCACCACCTAATTGACGGATCATATTATTAAGTGCAATACCTGCAGGATAATCTTTAGGCTGCAGCCCTGCCACCGCCTGGTTAATCAGTGGTAACTGCACCATACTAATACCTACTGCACGAAGGGCAAGGGGAATAAAGAAATCTTCTTTGCCTACATCCGGACT
>JAYTOS010000001.1:0-6953 GCA_043747705.1 Bacteroidota bacterium | reverse complement strand
ACGGCAGCTTTTGACTACTGGCACAAGGCAGGAGATATTTCTCAGTTCCCAAGTTTGAACGATCCTACACAGAAACAAAATCTTACGACAACTAAGTACCTTGAGAAAGCAGACTATGTTACGCTTAGAGATATAGTATTGTCTTACAATCTTTCAGATGCTATTGCAAAGAGGATTAAACTCAGTGGTGTACGTTTTTATGTACAGGGAACTAACCTGTGGCTGAAAACCAAGTTTCATGGACTTCCTGAAATTGGCGTTTCTAACAGAGAAAATGGTACCCCGGTTCAGCCAGGTTTGAATAACTTATATGCTTATCCATCTTCTAAAGCGGTAACTGTTGGGTTAGATATCAGATTTTAAATGTCTAAATAATTAATTATATGAAAAAATTTCTTTGTTTAATAGCGCTCTCTGCTGTTTTTGCTTCCTGCAAAAAAGCGGAATTAGATTTACAACCGTTTAATCAGATAGAAACGGCAAGCGCCTTTACAACACAAACGGATGTTACACTCGCCATAAATGGGATGTATAATGGGTTACGTACAAATGCAAATGCAAATGCAAATAGTTATGTAAATGGTACCTGGAATATTATTGCTGATGTAATGGCCGACAATGTTATTGTAAGCAGTTTAGGAAGACAATCGCTTACTTTCTTTGGCGACTGGAGATACAATGCTGATAATACATTCAACTTTTTCCAAACAGGTTATACTATTATCAGAAGGGCAAATGCAATTCTTGAGAATATCGAAGCATTTCCTGCAGGTGCTTTCAAAGACAATACAAAAGGAGAAGCATTAGCCATCAGGGCAATGGTTTATTTGGACATGGTGAGAACATATAGCAAAACTTTTGAAAATGCTTCTGCTACCGACTCTACTATGGCATACATTACTACTACAGATGCCAAAATTCTGCCTAGTAAAGAAAGCGTAAAAGGTTTTTATAATAAAGTGATTAGTGATTTAACAACAGCGTTACCGCTTATTGGTGCTAACAATGGGGTAGGACGTTTTAATAAAACTGTTGTTTCAGGTCTGTTATCCAGAGCCTATCTGTATACTGGTGATTTTGCAAACTGTATCACTGCGGCAAATGCTGCTCTTGGAACAACCCCGGTGTTACCAAATATTGCCGATTTTCCAAAAATCTGGACTGATGATACAAACAATGGCGTATTGTTTAAAGTGCTCAATACAGTCCTTGATAACGTGAATACCCAAGGTGTGAATTACTTTCAAATTGTAGGAGGATTAATTAAATCTGAGTACGTGGTTGAATATAATCTGAACAAAAAGTATTTAAGTAATGATGTGCGCACCAGCTCATATATCCAGACCAGTCTTTTCAATGGTGTTTTACAAAACCATATTGTTAAATACAGAAGCAGGTCTGGTGCGGGTGTTGCCGGAGTTGTTGATGCTAAAGTTTTAAGAACTGCCGAGGTCTTACTTAACAGGGCAGAAGCATATCAGCGTTCCGGAAGTGATCTAAATGCATTAGCCGATCTTAATTTACTGAAAGCAAACAGGTATACCGGCTTTATTAATATTGTTGGTCTAGCAGGTCCTGCTTTGTTGGCAGAAATTTTAGCAGAAAGAAGATTGGAATTAGCTTTTGAAAGCGATCGTTTCTGGGATCTGAAGCGCAGAAATCAACCTGTTGTGAGAGATCCTAATTTCGGAGATAGGGCAGACGGTACAGGTGTAAAATATATTTTCACAAACTTAGCTGCGGGAGATTATCGTTTTCAGCTTCCTTACCCTTCTACTGAAGTAAATTTCAATAAAGCATTTACGCAAAATCCTGGCTATTAATTATTATTAGCTGGTTACATCTGCGTAATAAATAAACAGTTTATAGAATAGTCCCGGTTGCCTTAGGCGGCCGGGATTTTTTTAGCTATCTTTTTTATTTGTAAAGTCAAGCTGAGACCTGGGTGTCTCATTAAAACAAGTAGCCTGTATCTTCCATGCTACGGCCTGCTCAACCAAAATATAAAATCCCAAAAGAAACTCCTTTGGGATTTTGTATTTTGATTAAAATTCAGTGACAGTTTTTTTATTTCAATACTTCCTGTAATTTCTTTTCTAACTGCTCGCCTCTCAGGTCAGTGGCAATCACTATTCCTTTGGGGTCAACCAATACATTAAAAGGGATACCATCAAAATGATAGAGGGCAACCATGCTGCTTTGCCATTGTTTCAGATCACTTACATGAGTCCAGGTTAACTTATCATCTTTTATGGCTTGTTCCCAATCAGATTTTTCTTTATCAAGGGATACGCCCAGAATAGTAAAATTTTTATCCTTGAATTTATTATAGGCTGCAACCACATTCGGGTTTTCTTTTCTGCATGGCCCGCACCAGCTGGCCCAGAAATCAATCAATACATATTTACCTTTTAAACTGCTTAACTGAAAAAGTTTTCCATTCACATCCGGTAAACTGATCTCGGGAGCGGGCTGATTAAGTAAGGCGTATTTAGGTGCGGCGGGCTTTTGTACGGTAAGCAAACTCTTGATTTTTGCCAGGCCGCTATGTTCTTTAAATTTATCTGCAGATGCATTTGCCAATACCAGTACTTCTTCCTGCGTCATGGTGCGCGATGCCATACCCAATGCATAATACCTTGCTGCGGCACTGGGTGACTGGTTAATAAAATCAGTAACCATTTTATTCATCTGCTTTATCTGTGTATCCCTCTGCAAACGAACCAGTGCTAAGGCACTGTCTGTGGCTTTTTGTTTTTGCAAAGTATCTATCTGCATAAATGTAACATAAAGAGCAGAGTCTTTTTTGCGATAATCTTCGAATAAAGTATGCAGGCTTTCACTGGCAGGTGAACCCTCCAGCGTATAGGCTTTATAATGGTTTACATCAAGCGTTACTTTAATGCTTTTTGAGTCATTCACCAATAATACGTCAGGGCCGTTTTCAATTAGCAGGCGGTACAGGCCTTCTTCTTTGCCCATGGCACGTAGTTCAAAACTGCCGTTTGATTTAAGTGAGGTTGAATCAAGAACCACCGGTTGCTCACCTCCATAAGGGAGTTCCTGCAAAAATATTTTTTTTGCAGGTGCATGTTCAATCTTTCCACTTACCGTGAATGCGCCGAACTTTTTTTCCTGGCAGGAGAAAAGTACAATGATGGTTGATAAAAGGAGGACGGTTTTTTTCATGATGGTTTATTTACGCTGTACCTGTTTTTTTGTTATTTATTAAGTTTCTGTTCTAATAACTGTGTTACTATTTTCGGATCGGCTTTACCCTGGCTGCGCTTTTTTACTTCGCCAACAAATAAACCGATCAGGCCTTTCTTACCTTTTTTATATTCGGCTACTTTATCTGGCATAGCTTCCAGTGCACCGGTTACCCATGTTTCCAGTTCATCCGTATCACTTACCTGGATAAGATTAAGTTTTTCTGCAACGGATAAAGGCGTTCGATTTTCTCCAATAACCACAGGTAATATCCTTGAAGACGCAACGGAGAAGTTAACCTTACCATCTTCTACCAATTTTATCAAATCAGCTAAAACAGCGGCTTGCAAAGGGATGGTTTCAATACCGGTACCCGCTTCGTTTACATATTGACGGATAGGACCCAGCAGCCAGTTAGCCACTGCTTTGTATTGTGTCGTATGGGTAATTACGGATTCGAAATAATCTGCCGTAGCTTTTTCATCGCATAATTGCGTGGCATCATATTCACTCAGGCCATACTGCGTTTGGTATTTGAGTGCTAATTCATTCGGCAGGGAAGGCAGCGCAGCTCTTATCTCGTTGATGAATCCATCAGTTAAATGGAAAGGGGCGAGGTCGGGATCGGGGAAATAGCGGTAATCGTTTGCCTCTTCTTTATCACGGATAGAAAAAGTGGTATCGGTGGAGGCATCAAAACTGCGTGTTTGCTGTTGTACTTTACCACCACTCTCAACTAATTGTATCATCCGGTTAATTTCGTATTCAATGGCTTTTTTTACATTACGGATCGAGTTCAGATTTTTCACTTCTACTTTGGTGCCTAATTCTTTTTCGCCTTTCAGGCGGATAGAAACATTCGCGTCACAACGCAGGCTGCCTTCTTCCATGTTGCCATCACAAATACCAATCCACCTTACCAATTTGCGAACTTCGGTTACATAATGCCAGGCTTCTTCCGCCGAAAACAGATCTGGCTCCGTAACAATTTCAACCAGTGCAGTACCTGCCCGGTTTAAATCAATACAGGTAAAGTTATCATCCATATCATGAATACTTTTACCGGCATCTTCTTCCATATGGATCCTGTTCAGCTGCACATTTCTTTCACCCACGGCTGTTTTGATAGTGATGTTACCACCTTTGCAAATAGGTGTAGTATGCTGCGATATCTGATATCCTTTGGGAAGATCGGGGTAAAAATAATTCTTGCGGGCAAAATAATTATCTTTTTCAATCTCGCAATTACAGGCTAAACCCATCCTGATGGCATATTCCACCGCTTTTTTATTTGTCTTGGGTAAAGTACCTGGGTGGCCCATGGTAACAGGACTAATATGCGTATTGGGCGCAGCACCAAAAGCGGTACTATCGCCGCAAAATAATTTGCTGTCGGTTAACAATTGTGCATGTACTTCGAGCCCTATAACGGCTTCATATTTTTCGTGCGGTACCATACTTGCGCAAAAATAGCCCTAATCATAGATTTATCTCTGATTTCGCTGATTACTTGTATGATCCCTGGTTTCCCCGATCATTTGCAAGATCAAATGGGTTATAAAGAGAGAATCTTTTTTAGGTCTTCCGGGGTAACCGTTAGCAGGCCAACGGGTGGAAGGCGGCGGGTGAGCTCCTTCCAGTTCTTATCCTTTGTAAAAATGGATTGCAGCATGGGTATTGCTTTTGAAAACTGTTTGTTATTAGCTAAGCTAATGGCTGTCCAGTACTGCATTTCAAGGTTAGCAGGGAAGAGTTGCATGGCTGCATTGTATTCATTCATGGCCAGGGGCATATTATTCTTTTCTACTGCGAGGTCTCCATTGTTCATGTGTTCATACGCAAGGTGAACTGTATAAAGCCTTCTTAACTCCTGTAAAGGTTTGGCTGCATCATCTACTCTCAGGTCAACAGATTTATTATTCCAGATCTCGGTGCTTTTACCGGGTACCACAATTAATGCTGCTGCCTGCATTCCACGAATATCGCCGCCGGCTTTTTGTGCTGCTTCCAATGCGAGCAATACCCTTTCAGCCAATGGCTTTGTACTGTTTTGTTCAAATGCTTTTACCATGTATTCGCAAACCTGGTCGCCCAGCATCATGTTGCTCTGTACACTAAACTGGTTACCTTTTATGTGTTTAGCTACCTGTATGCAGTTTTTACCTGTATGTGTTGCTACGTTTCCTTTATTGTCAATAATGGCAACCTGCCTCACTTCCCTGCCGGCATCGGCTTTCGTTAAACTGTCGAGGGCCTCTTGTGCTGTAAAACCTTTTTTTAACAGGCTGAGGGCTTTTGGCCCATAGGATTTATCAACAAAAGACTGGGTTGCCACCGCACCCACACCGGCTTCTGCCCAGGGTACTGAAGTGCCTACACTAAACCAATGGCTTTGTACACCAACGGCCATCTCGCCTGTTTTTTCATCACGCGCTACAATAGAAAAAGTATGCACCAAGGGTTGTTTGGTAGAATACACCTGGGCCTGCACAGAAATGGTTATGATTAAAGTAATAAAGGGGATGATTTTTTTCATGCTGAGGGGTTGAAAGGTAAAGGTAGTAATAAGGGTCGGGACGCTAAAGCGACCTGAACCTTATTACTACCTTTACAACAACATAAAGAAAGGAATATAGTTGCCGTTAGTATGGTTCAGGTCGCTTTAGCGTCCCGACTCAAAAAACCGCGCTAAGAATAGCGCGGTCAATACAACATGAGAAAAAATCGAATCGTTTATCTAATTTGAGATATGATGGTTCAGGAGAAATATGATTCAGGTCGCGTTAGCGTCCCGACTCATAGGTCCGCAGTTTTTAATTTCTTTGGGAATTTGATATCAGTGGTTTGTGTTTTGCCACTTCGCTGATAGGTAACTTTAATCGTATCGCCTTCTTTCAGGTTCTTTACTTTTTCCTTAAGTTCATCTACTGAGGCCACGGCTTTGCCATCAATGTCTAAGATCACATCATCTTTCTGCATGCCGGCTTTTGCCGCGGGGGTATCGCTGTCAACATCCAATACTTTTACGCCTTTACCTTCTGCCAGGTCCTGTATTTCCAATCCCAGCCTCGGTTTGCGGCTATAGCTAAAGTCCATGCCGTTTATCCTGGGCATACTGTTCATCCTTGGCATACGCGGCATAGAAAAATTAAAATTGCTGCCATCCATA
Organism: Bacteroidota bacterium; assembly: GCA_043747705.1. GTDB lineage: Bacteria > Bacteroidota > Bacteroidia > Chitinophagales > Chitinophagaceae > Sediminibacterium. The sequence goes on along the minus strand of JAYTOS010000001.1, from coordinate 574 downwards.
TTGAATTCCTTAATATCCGCAGATTTATTTTTGCTTAAGGTAGCCGTTGTAGTGGCTTCCTTGCCATCGCGCAGGTATGTTATGGTAGCTTTGTCTTCGGGTTTGTATTTACCTATTGCATCATAGAGGTCGGTACTGTTTTCTATTTTGGTATCACCTACTTTCGTAATGATATCCTCTTTTTTTAATCCTGCTTTTTCAGCAGCACTTTCCTTTTCAACGGATGTGATTGTAACACCTTTCTCGTTTTTTTCAGAAACCACACCTAAGAATGCGCTGTTGCCCGCAAATGGGAAAGCATCGCCAAACATTTTCATCCCACCCATCGCTGCCATATGGGCAATATGGGCCCGGATACCCGGCATTAATGGCCCTATGCCTTTGTTACGCAGCACTTCAATATCTGCGTCTTTCATATCCTCTAATGGTTTGCCATTAATGGTAATATTATCGCCATCCACTACAATGGTTATCTTTTCTTTGCTGTCGGTTTTTTTGCGGATGGTAATGGTTTCATCTTTTTTGGACCTGTCTTTGGTCTGGGCTGTGGCAGAGCCGGTAAGTAATAATGCCA